>JAFGNC010000347.1 GCA_016927175.1 Gammaproteobacteria bacterium
CGACGGGCCGCCTGCACGGGACGCCGGGCGCCGGGCAGGCGGGCACCTTCGGCAACGTCAGGATCAGCGTCAGCGACGGGCAGGCGTCCGCGGTGCTGCCGCGGTTCGCGATCAGCGTGACGGCCTCGCCCGCCTCGGAGCCCGATGGCGATCAGGAGCCGGATCCTGCCCCCACGGCCGGGCCGGCGCCTGCGCCGGAGCCGGATCCTGCGCCGGAGCCTGCACCGGATCCCGTGCCGGCACCGGATTCCCAGCCGACACCGACGCCCGAGCCGACGCCCGAGCCGACGCCGGAGCCGGGACCGGCGCCCGCGCCAGAGCCGACGCCGGAGCCCGAGCCGGAGCCCGCGCCGCTGCCGGTCAACCACACGCCGCTTCTGTCCGGGACGCCTCCGACGACCGTGCTGCAGGGCGATCCGTACGACTTCCGGCCGAGCGCTTCCGATCCGGACGGCGACGCGCTGACCTTCAGCATCCAGAATCGGCCGAGCTGGGCCAGCTTCAGCACGTCTACCGGACGGCTGTCGGGCACGCCCGGGGCCGGCGACGTGGGCACGTCCTCGAACGTCCGCATCAGCGTCACGGACGGGCAGGCGACGACGTCGCTCGCGGCGTTCGACGTCACGGTGCAGGCCGTCGCGAACGGCACCGCGACGCTGTCGTGGACGGCGCCGACCCGCAAGACCGACGGCTCGCCGCTGACCGATCTCGGCGGTTTCAGGGTCTACTGGGGCCGACAGAGCGGCTCGTTCCAGAACGTCGTGACGGTGTCGAACCCCGGCATCACGACCTACGTCATCGACAACCTGACCTCCGGCACGTGGTACTTCGCCACGACGGCGTTCGACTCGAGCGGCCTCGAGAGCGACTACTCGAACGTCGCGAGCAAGACGATCCCGTGAGCGGCGCGGGCCGCGCTCACTGGGGTTGAGACCGTGTGGCGCCTCCGGGTGTGTTCGTGTTAGATACTGAGGGTGTGCGTCATAAACTGATTCTGGCCTTAATCCTGTTGGGCTCCACCGCCTCCGCATCGCCGCCGGAAACCGATAAGCGCCCGTTCGAGTATCGGCTCGGCGACGTCACGGTCGAGGATCCTTATCACTGGCTCGAGGGCAGCGATGCGCCCGAGCGGGCGCCGGACCCCGCCCTCGACACGGAGGTCGCGGAGTGGACGGACGCGCAGAACGCCTATACGCGCTCGGTTCTCGACTCGCTGCAGGGCCGCGGCGAGCTGAACGCGGAGCTGGCCGAGCTGCTGTCGCTCGACTCGTGGGGCATACCGCGCATCGGCGGCGACTGGCTGTTCTATACGCTGCGCCGCGGCGAGGAGGCGCAGCCGGTGCTGTACGCGCAGCGCGGCGACGAGGGCGAGCCGCGCGTCCTGGTGGACGTGAACCGGCTCGACGAGTCGGGGCTCCTCGCGCTCGCGTGGTTCCGGCCGAGCCCGGACGGCCGCTACGTCGCTTTCGGCACGTACCGCGCCGGCGACGAGAACACGACGGCCTACGTCTTCGAGACGGAGACGGGGCGCTGGCTGGCGGACGAGGTTCGCGGCCGCGTGGACCCGGTCGAGTGGCTGGCGGACGGCCGCCACTTCATCGTCCGGCGCCTGTCGGATGCGGAGAACCCGTACAGCGGGCAGATCACGCTGCACGAGCTCGGCCGGCACCCGAGCCGCGACCCCGTGCTGTTCGAGCAGTACGCGGACGGGGAGCTCGCGACGACGTGGGGGCCTTATCCGATCGTGTCGCGCGACGGCCGCTGGCTCGTCGTCGTCTATTACACGGGCACCGACTCGAACGACGTCTGGTTCTACGACCTCGACGAGTGGCGGGAGACGGGCGAGCTCGCGCGCCGGGACCTGCTGGTCGGCGAGGATGCGCTGACGGACGGCTTCATCTCCGGCAACGTGTTCTATGCGGCGACCACTTACGGGGCGTCGAACAAGCGTGTGCTGGCTTTCGACCTTACGAGCGACGCGCCGGAGCGTTTCAGCGAGGTGATCCCGGAGCGTGACGACGCGGTTCTGGTCGGCATCGCGCCCGCGGCCGGCCGCATCGTCGCGGATTATCTCGCCGATGCCTACAGCCGCATCGAGACGTTCGGCCTGGACGGCCGGAGCGAGGGCGCGGTGGAGCTGCCCGGCATCGGCAGCGTCGCGATCGTGACCCATCCGGAGCGGGCGACGGCCTGGCTGCAGTTCGACACCTTCAGCGCGCCGCCGTCGATTCACCGCGTGGACCTCGAGCAGCGCCGCACGACGCTGTGGCGCCGGCCCGAGCTCGCCATGGACGTCCCGGATCTCGCGGTGCAGCAGGTACGCTACCGCTCGAGCGACGGCACCGAGATCCCGATGTTCCTCGTGCACCGCAAGGGGCTGCGGCTCGACGGGGAAAACCCGACCGTGCTGTACGGGTACGGCGGGTTCGACATCGCGATGACGCCGTCCTTCCTGACGACCTGGCTGCCGTGGCTCGCGCGGGGCGGCGTCTACGCCATCGCGAACCTGCGCGGCGGCGGCGAGTACGGCGCCGACTGGCACCGTGCCGGTATGCTGGACCGCAAGCAGAACGTGTTCGAGGACTTCTACGCCGCGGCCGGGTATCTGATCGACCAGGGCTATACGCGGCCCGAGCGGCTCGGCATCCGCGGGGGCTCCAACGGCGGGCTGCTGACCGGTGTCGCGATCACGCAACGGCCGGAGCTGTTCTCGGCCGCGATCGTCGGTGTGCCGCTGCTCGACATGCTGCGGTACCAGAACTTCCTGATGGCGCGCTACTGGGTGCCGGAGTACGGCACGGCCGAGAACCCGGAGCACTACGGGTTCCTCGCCGCGTATTCGCCTTATCACAATGTCGAGCCGGGCACGCGCTACCCGGCGACGCTGCTGACGGCCGGCGAGAACGACAGCCGCGTGCATCCGCTGCACGCGCGCAAGATGGCCGCCGCTCTGCAGGCGGCGACGGCCGGCGATCCGGAGCACGAGCCGATCCTCCTGTGGGTGGATCGCGAGACCGGCCACGGCCAGGGGAAGCCGCTGGAGCTCAGGATCCGCGAGGCCGCGGATCAGCTGGTGTTCATGGCCTGGCAGCTGGGGCTGGCGATCGACTGACAGGGCGAAAAGGGGTCAGGCGAAAAGGGGTCAGGGCCCTTTTTCGCCACCTCGCGGGGGGTGCCTGGCGACACAGCGAAAAAGGGCCCTGACCCCTTTTCCTCAAAAAAGGGCCCTGACCCCTTTTCGGCCCTGACCCCTTCTCGGCCGACCGCGCCGCGCCAATCCGACCCCGGCCCGGCGCCGCTCTTCGTTATAATGGCTTGCAGGGTCGGTCTGCGGGCGAAAGTGGCGGAACTGGTAGACGCGCTGGATTTAGGTTCCAGTGGGGCAACCCGTGGGAGTTCGAGTCTCCCCTTTCGCACCAACGGGTTGCAAACGATAAGAGCATGGACGACGCCTCACGGGCGGAACGGAACGGAATAAAAGTGTCAAATTCGAATCTGGACATTTCGGTCGAGCGTCCCGGAGGGCTCGAGCACCGTCTGACGATACGGGTCCCGAGCGCGGACATCGAGCGCGAAATCGACGCGCGCCTGCAGAAAGTCGGCCGCACCGCGCGGCTCAAAGGTTTTCGTCCGGGCAAGGTCCCGCAGAAGGTGGTCCGCCGTCACTACGGCGGGCAGGTTCGCCAGGAGGTGCTGTCGGAGGTCATCCGCAGCAGCTACTCGCGCGCGATCCAGCAGGAGCAGCTGAATCCGGCGGGCGGGCCGCGCATCGAGGCGCTGCCCGGCGAGGATCAGGAGCACTTTGCGTTTCAGGCGATCTTCGAGGTCTTCCCCGAGGTTCAGATCGGCGACCTCGGCGAGCTCGAGGTCGAGCGGCCGCGCGTCGAGATCACGGACGCCGACGTCGACACGATGATGCAGAAGCTGCGCGAGCAGCGGGCCGAATGGCGCGAGGTCGAGCGCAAGTCCCGGAAGGGCGATCGCGTCGTGGTCGATTTCGTCGGCAGGCTCGACGGCGAGCCGTTCGAGGGCGGCGAGGCGCAGGAAGTCACGATCACGGTGGGCGCGGGGCAGGTCATCGAGGATTTCGACAACGCGCTCGAAGGGCTCGGCGCCGGCGACGAGAAGACGGCGCAGGTGGCATTCCCCGCGGACTACGGCGTCGACACGCTCGCGGGCAGGAAGGCCGAGTTCGAGCTCAAGGCCCATCGCGTCGAGGAAAAGGTGCTGCCGGAGCTGAGCGATGAATTCGCGAAGCTTTTCGGCGTGGAGGAAGGCGGCGTCGATGCGCTGCGCGTCGAGGTGCGCAACAACATGCAGCGCGAGCTCGACGAGCGGCTCAAGAACGAAGTCAAGACGCGCGTGCTCGACGCGCTGCTGGCGGCCAACGAGGTCACGACGCCGAAAGCTCTGGTCGAGGACGAGATCGCCAACCTGCAGCAGGACGCGATGCGCCGGATGGGGATCGAGGATCCGTCGAAGGCGCCGCCGCGGGAGCGGTTCGAGCCCGCCGCGAAGCGCCGCGTCGCCGTGGGTCTGCTGTTGCAGGAACTGATTCGTGCGAACGGGATCGAACTCGATCGCCCGCGAGTGCAGCGGCGCATCGACGAGCTGGTCGCGCCGTACGAGAACCCCGCCGAGGCGGCGCAGGTCTACCGCGGCAGCCGCGAGCTGATGGCGCAGGTGGAGTCGAGCGTGCTCGAGGATCAGGTCGTTGAGTTCATGCTCGAGCGCGCCAGGGTGACGGACAAGGACGTCGGTTTCGACGAGTTCATGCAGGCGTGAGCCGGCGACGGCGGCCCCGACGGCAGGAGCCTGGATCTGGTTTTTTGCATTTTCGACCCCCGTCACGCCCGCTTCGGCCCGGCGGGACGAAAATGCAAGGAGTGAAGGCCCGGCACCTGCAACGACGATGACGACGACGATCACGACAAGGAGAACTTAAGTGGCCTCAACCGCATTGAATCTGGTGCCGATGGTCGTCGAGCAGACCGCCCGCGGCGAGCGCGCGTACGACATCTACTCGCGCCTGCTGAAGGATCGCGTCGTTTTCGTCGTCGGCGGCATCGACGACCACATGGCGAATCTGATCGTCGCGCAGCTGCTGTTCCTCGAATCCGAGAACCCGGACAAGGACATCCACCTGTACATCAACTCGCCGGGCGGCGTGGTCACGGCGGGCCTGTCGGTTTACGACACGATGCAGTTCATCAAGCCCGACGTCAGCACGATCTGCATGGGGCAGGCGGCGAGCATGGGCGCGCTGCTGCTGACGGCCGGCGCGAAGGGCAAGCGCTTCGCGCTGCCGCACTCACGCATCATGATCCACCAGCCGAGCGGCGGGTTTCAGGGGCAGGCGTCGGACATCGACATCCACGCCCGCGAGGTCCTGAAGCTGAAGGAGCGGCTGAACGAGATCATGGCGCGCCATACCGGTCAAACCGTGGAGCGCATCGCCCAGGACAGCGACCGCGACCGTTTCATGGATGGAGAAATGGCGGTCGAATACGGTCTAATCGACACGGTGCTGCAGAAACGAACCGAGTCAAAAGGCAAGCTTTGACGGCGGGTTTTGACGGTATAGGAAGCATCATCTTTAACCTTAAAGGAAGTGGGATACCTCGCTTTGCAGACCTCTGGAACTAATGCTATAAGGCCGGGCATGCACTTTCGACGAGCAGAAGGAAGGCGCCATGAGTGACGATTCACGCGGCAAGACGGACGACGGCAAGCTCCTGTACTGCTCGTTCTGCGGCAAGAGCCAGCACGAAGTCCGCAAGCTGATCGCAGGCCCTTCCGTTTTCATCTGCGACGAGTGCGTCGAGCTTTGCAACGACATCATCCGCGAGGAGCTGGACGACAAAGCCGAGCGCGGCCGCGACAAGCTGCCGAAGCCGCACGAGATCAAGACCGTTCTCGATGAGTACGTGATCGGTCAGCAGACGGCGAAGAAAGTGCTCGCCGTCGCGGTGTACAACCACTACAAGCGGCTCGAGACGCGCCAGCGCGACAAGAGCAAGCAGGACATCGAGCTCGCGAAGAGCAACATCCTGCTGATCGGCCCGACCGGCTGCGGCAAGACCCTGCTCGCC
>JAFGNC010000050.1 GCA_016927175.1 Gammaproteobacteria bacterium
CGAGCGCAACGCGCGTGCCGCAAAACATGTCGGCTTCAAGGGCCAGTTCGCGATCCATCCGGACCAGGTCGAGACGCTGAATCGATGCTTCTCGCCGTCCGACGCGGAGATTGCCGAAGCCGAACGCATCGTCGCGGCGTTCGAGGAAGCGGAGAAACGCGGCCGGGGCTCGACGTCGCTCGACGGGCGCGTCATCGACGTGCCGGTCGTCAAGCGCGCGCGAGCCGTGCTGCGGGCGGCGGGAAGACCCTGAAAGTCCCTGAGCCGGCCAGGGCGCCTCGGCGCGCGGCCGGTCGGCCCGACGAATTCGCGCGCGTCAGGCCGCGGCGGGCTGCCAACCGAGGGTCAGCAGCAGCACGAAAAAGCCGATCGCATAACCGACCGGCACGAACCAGCCGCGCCGGATCCACTCGACCACCGACCGCGCCTCCGGAAAGATCGTGGAAAGCGCGACGCCGGCCGAGGAACCGAACCAGATCATCGAGCCCCCGAAGCCGACCGTGAACGCGAGCATGCCCCAGTCGTAGCCGCCCTGCTCGAGTGCGAGCTTCGTCAGCGGAATGTTGTCGAATACCGCCGACACCCAGCCGAGACCGAAAGCCGTGCGCCACGACGCCTCCGGCAGCGTGTCGACCGGCATCAGCGACGCGCACGTGACGAGCGTGACGAGAAACAGCGCCCCCTTCAGCGCCGCCGGCACGACGCTCCAGTCCGTCCGCGCGAAGTAGGCCGCGGCGACGATCGCAATCCAGACGCCGGCCGCCGGAAAGTCGAGCAGCACGTTCGCGAGAATCGCCCCGATCAGTATCGCGGCCACGGCCGCGAGCGACGGCCACGCTATCCTGTGATGCCCGACCTCGTCGCGCTGTATCGGCTGGTACGACTGCTGCTGATGCGCCGCGAACAGCGCGATGACCAGCAGCGTCGGCACGGCGGCAACGTAGGCGTGCACGACGCCGAGAGCCGGCACGCCGTCGATCCACATCATCGTCGTCGTCGTGTCCCCGACCACGGATCCCGCGCCGCCGGCGTTGCTGGCCGCGACGATGGCCGCCAGGAAGCCGATATCTAGCCGGCGGCGGTACACGTGCATCGCGATCGTGCCGCCGATCATCGCCGCGGCGATGTTATCGAGGAACGACGACAGCACGAACACCATCGCGAGCAGCATGAATCCGCCCTTCCAGTCGTCGGGCAGCCAGCGCGGCAGGATCTCCGGCATCTGCGACAGCTCGAAGTGCCGCGCCAGCACGGCGAATCCGAGCAGCAGGCCGAGCAGATTGACGAGCGTCGGAAGCTCTTCGAGCAGATGGTGCCCGAGGGCGAAGTCCGCGTCCGTCAGGAATTTCAGCGTCACGATCGCGACGAGGCCGGTCAGCGCGACCTCGAGCGTTCGATCGTGGAACAGCGCGACGCCGAGCAGTGTCAGCGCGAACAGATAGAATTCGGCGCGGATGCCGAGCAGCAGCGGCCCGAGATCACCGTCGACCAGCGCCCCGGCGGCAACCGCCGCGGCCATCGCGAAGACGCCGGCGCCGGCCAGCAGTCTTCGCGGCGTCAGTTTTCCGTTCACCGGCGAGCCTTGCCGCCTCCAGCGAATCCGAATTGCGCAACGATTTACCCGATTCGGCACCGCCTGTCCAGCGGCGCTCTTGTCGGCGGGACGCGATTGCCGATACGATCCTCGCACGCCCTCAGCGAGCCGCGCAACGATGCCCCGAGACAGAACGATACTGGTCGTCGTCGACCCGACCGCCGACGAGCAGCCCGCGCTCGGGCGCGCGGCGTCTCTGGCGGAGGCGCTGGACGCGACGCTCGAGCTGTTCATCTGCGACTACGATCAGCACCTCGCGGCGCATCCGCTGTTCGATTCGGCGGGTCTCGAGAAGGCGCGCCGCAGCCTGCTGGACGGGCACGTAGAGCGCCTGCGCGAGCTCGCCCGGCCGATGACGGACCGCGGCCTCCGCGTCGAGCTCGACGCGCGCTGGGGCCGCCCGCTGCACCGCGGCGTTCTTCGCAAGGTCGTCGACTCCGCCCCGCTGCTCGTCGTCAAGGACACCCACTACCACGATGCTCTGAAGCGCACGCTGCTGTCGAACACAGACTGGAACCTGATCCGCGCCTGCCCGGCTCCGCTGCTGCTCGTCAAGCCGCGGCCGATGGGCAGTCCGCCAACGCTGCTGGCGGCCGTCGATCCGATGCACGAGCACGACAAGCCGTCGGCGCTCGATCGCAGCATCCTTTCGTTTGCGTCGGATCTCGCCGCGAAGCTGCACGGCCGCCTGCACGTGCTGCATGCCTACGACACGGCTCCGGTGCTGGCGGCCGCATCGGCGACGACACCGGTCGCGATGGCCTCGGTGCCCGTCGCCGACATTGCCTCGAGCCTCGAAAGCGAGCACCGCGCCGCGCTCGAGGCCCTGGTCGCCGACTACCCCGGCATCGACGCGGCCGGCGTCCACCTCGAGGAAGGCGCGCCGAGCCGCTGCATCGCGCACAAGGCGGCCGAGCACGCCGTCGACTTCGTCGTGATGGGCGCCGTGTCACGCAGCGGCCTGCAGCGAATCTTCGTCGGCAGCACGGCGGAGCAGACGCTCGACCGCCTCCCCTGCGACCTGATCGTCGTCAAGAGCCCCGGATTCCAGGTTCCCGAGGCGGACTAGCTCGCCTCTGCGCGGTCCTGCGCACGCTTCGTGTCTCGGCCCTCGGGCGTGGGCCTCGCGCCTCGTGCCTCCGCCTCGGGCCTCGCGCCTCGGGCCTCGGGCCTCGGGCCGTGCGCTTCGAGCCTCGCGCTTCGAGCCTTCGGGAGCATTCGCTATACTCGACTGGCTTTCGACGCAATAAGAAGAATGCGAATGTTCAACTGTGACCGCCCTGTCTTTGTTTTCGGCTGCCCCCGATCCGGCACTTCGCTTCTCAGCAGGATACTGAACACCCATCCGCGGATCGGTATTCCATTCGAATCCCACTTCTATACGAAGTTCGTTCCCCGGCTGCGGCGCTACGGCGATCTGTCCGTCGAAACGAACCTGCGCCGTCTGCTCGCGGACATGCTGGGTACGCTGCACGGCTGGACGTCGGTCCCCGAGCTCGAGCCGACGCTGGCCGGCGTGAAGCACGCGAGTCTGCACGGCGCAGTGGACGGCATCGTGGCCGCATGGTGCCGCCATCACGGGAAACCGCGCTGGGGCGAAAAGACTCCCTACCATGCGCGCTATTGGCGGGAGATATCGGCAGCGTTCCCGGAGGCACAGTTCGTGCACCTGATCCGTGACGCGCGGGACGTGGCGGCGTCGTGGAAGCGTGCGCCTTTCGGTCCCAAGCACCTGTACGTGGCGGCCCGGCGCTGGCGGGAATTTCTGCTGTCGATGGACGAAGCGCGCGGAGCGCTCGGGGAAGCGCGCTTCTATTCGCTGAGATACGAGGATCTGATCGAGGCCCCGGAACGAACCATACGTGACCTCTGCGGGTTTCTCGGCGAGGATTACGCGCCGGAGATGCTGACCTATCATCGGGACTCGACGCCGTACTTCACGGACGTCAGGAACCTCGAAAACCTGACCCGCCCGCTGATGCGCGACAACGTCTACAAATGGCAAAAGGACATGCCGAAGAAGGACATCATGATGATCGAAGCAGCGGCGAAAGATCAGCTGAAAGCTGCGGGTTACCCCGTAACGGACGACGGTGCACGCCTCAATCCGGCTGCAGGGTTTTTCTACACCTGGATCCTGCACCCGGCGCTTCGGGTGAAATCGATGGCGGCCAACACGAAAGGCCAGATCGAGGCCATCAAGGATCTGCGGGCGTTCTCGCGGAATCGCCTGTCCGGTTCGACTCGATCCACGGGCTGACGGCGTGGCGATCCGCGTGCTGGTGACGGCCGCGCTGCTCGCGGCCGTGTGGTTCCTGGTCGATCTGCCGGAGCTTGCGCGCACGTTCGCGGACCTCGAGATCGGCGCCCTGTCGGTCGCGGTCGGGCTCACGCTGTCACTGAGGGTTCTGTCCGCGTTCCGGTGGCACGTCATCCTGGCAGCGCACGACGTCGCGTCCTCTTTCCGCAAGCTGTTGAAGATCACGTTTGTCAGCCACTCCATCGGCTACATGTCGCCCGGCGGCCTCGGTACGGAAGTGGCGAGGGCGTATCAGGCCGGAGCCGCGTACGGAGAGATTTCGAGCGCGATTTCCTCGGTGCTCGTGGACCGCGTCATCGGCCTGATTTCGATGCTCGTGATCGCGATCGCGATGGGCCTTTATCTCAGCCGATCGAATCCCGAGTTCATCGACGTCGTCGCCGGCAGCGCGTTACTGCTGCTCGCTATCGCGGTTGCCATCGCCGTCGCCAGCACGGCAGCCGGGCGCAAGGCCGTGCAACTGCTGCCGGACCGGCCGCCGTTCGGCCGGATCAAGCCCGGGCTCGACCGTCTCGTCCGGACGTTCACGGATCACGGCCGCAATGTCCGCCTGCTGGCGCCGATCAGCGGCCTGTCGCTCGTGATGCAGATCGTGCGGGCGCTGACGTTCTGGGCGCTGTTCATGGCAGTGGGAGCCGAGGTCTCGGTCCTTCACTGCCTCGTCTTCATCCCGCTGCTGTTCGTCGCGCTGTCGCTGCCGATCAGCGTCGGCGGGATCGGCGTCAGGGAGGGGGGCCTTGCGCTGCTGTTCAGCCGCGTCGGCGTAGGCGTCGAGGAAAGCGTCGCGACGGGCCTCGTGTTCTACGCCTTACAGCTGCTGTTCATCGTCCCGGGTCTCGTCATATTCCTGCTCGACCCGGTGCGGCGGCCGGGCTCCGCTAGGCATCGCGGATCGCCCGCGTCACGAGATTCTGCAGCAGCGGAATCTTGAAGTGGTTGTAGTTCAGCGGCGTCGCCCCGCGGATCGCC
>JAFGNC010000348.1 GCA_016927175.1 Gammaproteobacteria bacterium
CAATCGCGAACGCCGCGCGGGAGGCCGGTGCCGAGGTCGTGCTGATTGCCGGGCCCGTCGCGCTCGACGCGCCGCAGGGCGTGCGGCGCGTCGACGTCGAGACGGCCGAGCAGATGTACGAGCAGGTGCACCGCGAGGTCGCCGATGCGGACGTCTTCATCGCGTGCGCGGCGGTCTCGGACTACCGCCCGCAGTCCGTGGCGCTCGAGAAGATCAAGCGCAGCGCGCCGGACATGAAGCTCGACCTCGTGCGCTCGCCGGACACGCTCGCGAGCGTCGCGGCGCTCGCGCAGCCGCCCTTCACGGTCGGCTTCGCGGCCGAGACCTGCGACGTCGAGACGCACGCGCGCGAGAAGCTCGTCCGTAAGGGTGTCGACATGATCGCGGCCAACCGGGTCGGTCCCGATTGCGGCTTCGACCGCGACACGAACGATCTGTCCGTGTACTGGCGCGACGGCGAAGCGCAGCTCGGCGAGAGCTCGAAAGCGGTGCTGGCCGAGCGGCTGATCGCGCTGATCGGCGAGCGCTACCGTGCGGCCCGCCCGGCCGCGGCATCGCCTGCCGGGGCTGCTACGTGAGCGCTTCGGCCCGACGCGTCGAGCTCCGCATCCTCGACCCGCGCCTCGGCACCGAATGGCCGCTGCCGCAGCGGGCGACTCCCGGTTCGGCCGGCGTCGATCTGCGGGCCATGCTCGACGGGCCGCAGTCGCTCGCGCCCGGGCAATGCACGCTGATCCCTTCCGGAATCGCGATTCATCTGGAGGATCCGGGGCTCGCCGCGATGATCCTGCCGCGCTCCGGGCTCGGCCATAAGCACGGCATCGTGCTCGGCAACCTGGTCGGGCTGATCGATTCGGACTACCAGGGCGAGCTGCTGATCTCGTGCTGGAACCGCGGCGACACGCCGTTCTCGATCGAGCCGGGCGAGCGGATCGCGCAGCTCGTCATCGTGCCGGTCGTGCCGGCCACCTTCGAGGTCGTGACGGAATTCGACGAAAGCAGCCGCGGCGCCGGCGGCTTCGGGCACACCGGCACGCGCTGAAGCGTCCGCTCAGCCGCCCTTCAGCTCGCGAAACCGCTCGATGTCCGCGTCGAACGCGGAGCGCAGCTTGACCTGATCTTCTCGCGTCCGCTGCAGCTGCTGCTCGTACACGTCGATCGAGTTCTCCGCGCTCTCGATCTCGGCGGCCAGGTCGGCCGGCAGCTCGGGGGCGTCCTGCCGATCGCTGTAAGGCTTGTAACGTTGCGCTTCGACGTAAAGGCGGTCGAGGCTCTCGCGCAGGTTCTCGATGTACAGCTCCGTGACCTGGATCTGCGATTCGAGCAGCTCGAGCCGGCGGTCACGCAGATCTTCGATGTCCGCGACGCTGAGGTACGTCTCGAGCAGCATGCGGTCGCGCCGCGCGACCTCCGCCCGCGCCGCGCGCTCGGCGGCCTCGGCGGCCTTCTGATCCTCGAGCGCCTTCTGCTCGGCCTCCGTCAGCGCGCCCTGCTGGCGGTCGACGGTGACGCCTCGATCGTTCAGCACGTCCCGATCGCGGTTCGCGTACTCGGGCGGGACACGATCACCGTAGTGGACGACGCCCTGATCGTCGACCCAGCGGTACAGCCGGGTCTGCCCAAATCCGGCCGACAGCGGCAGCGCGGCTGCGATCAGCGCGATCAAGGCCTGGCGCTTGGTTGGCATCATGTTTCTGTGACGCTTTATGTTAAGGATGATCCCATGCTCGAGGATCACGTATACCAGAATTCGCCGTCGAAGAAAGGGCGGCTTCGTCAAAACCGCGCGATGGCCGCCGCGCCGCGCCATGACGGGCGTTACGGCGGATCGCGGCTTCGCGGGTAAGGCCGTGCAGCCGATGCAGGCCCCGCGGCGGGGGCCGTGAAGGCGGTCAGATCTCGAACGCCGCGCCGTAGCGGTTGCGGTAGGAGCGGACGGCAGCGAGATGGCCGGCGTGCTCGCGGTCTTCCTCGAGATGATCGACCAGGTCGGTCAGCGTCACGATGCTGCGAATCGGAACAGCGAGCTCCTCCGCGAGCTGCTGAACGGCGGACTTGCGCGTCCTCGTGCCGACCTCCTCGCGGTCGAGCGCGACGAGCACGCCGGCCGGCGACGCGCCGGCCGCATGGATGACCTTGAGCACTTCGCGTATCGCGGTTCCGGCCGTGATCACGTCGTCGAGGATCAGCACGCGGCCCTGAACGGGCGCGCCGATCGTGCTGCCGCCTTCGCCGTGGTCCTTGGCCTCCTTGCGATTGAACGCGAACGGATAGTCGTGGTCGTGGTGCTCGGCGAGGGCGGCGGCCGTCAGCGCGACGAGCGGTATGCCTTTGTATGCCGGGCCGAACAGCATGTCGAACTCGAGATCGAGCGCGGCGACGGCGGACGCATAGCAACGGCCGAGCTTGGCGGCGGCATATCCGCTGTTGAAAAGTCCCGCATTGAAGAAGTATGGGCTGACGCGCCCGGACTTCAGCTTGAACTCGCCGAACTGCAGCACGCCGAGCTCGAGCGCCAACTCCAGGAATTCAGTCTTATACGCTTTCATCGAAATGATGCCCCGAAAAGCTCTTGTATCATACAGCGCTTCCGAAAAGCGGTCCGCAGTTTCGAGTGTCGTGAAAGTCATAACGTTCAACGCCAACGGCCTGCGCGCCGCTGCGCGTAAGGGATTCTTCGAATGGTTCGATAGGCAGGATGCCGATGTATTGTGCGTACAGGAGCTCAAAGCCCAGGCCGTCCAGATCGACCGGGAGCTGTACCACGCGCGCGGATATAACCGCTACCTCTGTTGCGCCGACCGGCCCGGTTACAGCGGCGTGGCGATTTACTGCCGCAACGAGCCGCGCAAGGTCGTCGCCGGTTTCGGCAATGCTGAGTTCGACGCTGAAGGGCGTTACCTCGAGGCGCGCTTCGACGACTGCGCGGTCGTCAGCGTCTATTTCCCGTCGGGATCGTCGTCGCCCGAGCGCCAGCAGGCGAAGTTCCGCTTCCTCGAGTGCTTCGAGGAGCACATGCAGAAACTAAAGCGCCGCCGGATGCCGTACATCCTGTGCGGTGACGTCAACATCGCGCACAAGCCGATCGACCTGAAGAACTGGCGCGCGAATCAGAAGAATCCCGGCTTCACCCCCGAGGAGCGCGCCTGGATGGACCACATCCTCGGCAACGTCGGCTACGTCGATGCGTTCCGCGCCGTCAACCAGTCGACCGACGAATATACGTGGTGGTCGCACCGGGGCCGGGCGTGGGAGAAGAACGTCGGGTGGCGGATCGACTATCAGCTCCTGACGCCGGGGCTCGCCGACGCCGTGGCGGGAGCGTCGGTGTACCGGGAGCGACGCTACTCCGATCATGCGCCGCTCGCGATCGACTACGGCTTTTGAGTCGCTCGCGCCGCTCGAGCGATCGGATCCGGCGCTAGCCCGAAAAACTAGCTCGCGTCGGCGACCGGGGAGCGCGAGGCCTCACCGGCCGCCGACGCGGCGCCCGACTTCTCGTCGTCCCCGAACCACTGGCGCACGAGCGGCAGCAGCAGCAGACCGGGCAGCGCGAGCAGCGCGCACACGATAAAGAACTGCGGCCAGCCGAGTTGCTCGGCCATGAACCCGCTCGGCGCCGACAGCAGCGAACGCGGCAGCGTCGCAAGAGTCGAAAGCAGCGCGAACTGCGTCGCCGTGAACTGACGATTCGTCAGTGACGCCATGAACGCGAGAAGCGCCGCGGTTCCCATCCCCACGGTCAGGTTCTCGAAACCGATGACGGCGGCAAGCCAGCCGAGGTGGTAGCCGGCGAGGGCGAGGAAGACGTAGCACGCGGTCGACAGCGCCTGCAGGACGCCTATCACGAACATCGACCGGTACAGACCCATCTTCAGCGTGAATGCCCCGCCCAGGAAGACACCGAAGAGCAGTGCGCCCGTGCCGTAGATTTTCGCAAGCGATCCCACCTCGGTGTTGGAGAAGCCGAGCTCGAGGTAGAACGGAATCGCCATGTGGTTCGCGAGATTGTCGCCCAGCTTGTAAATCACGATGAACACGAGCACGAGCAGGGCGCGCGTCGCGTCGTTGCGGCGCTTGAAGAACTCGACGAAGGGGCCGATGAAAGATTCACTGAGCGAGCGAGGGCGACTCTCTGCCTCGGGCTCCGGAGCCACCAGCGTCACTATGACGCAGGCGAGCATGATTGCCGCCATCAGGAAATAGACGGCGGAGAAGCCGATGATGTCGGCGAGGATCAGGCCGCCTGCGGACGCGAGCAGCATTCCGAGCCGATAGCCGTAAGTGTAGTAAGACGCCCCAAGACCTTGCTCGGAGTCGGCCAATGACTCGCGCCGATACGCGTCGATGACGATATCCTGCGTCGCCGAGAAGAACGCGATCAGCGTGGCCGCGACGACGATCCCCCAAATGTTTGCGCTCGGATCCTGCATGCCGAGCACGGCGATGCTGGCCGCAAGCGCCGTCTGCGTCACGACCAGCCAGCCTCGCCGGCGGCCGAGCGGGAGGGGCTTGAAGCGGTCGAGCAGCGGTGCCCACAGGAACTTGATGCTGTAGGGCAGGCCGACGAGACCGAGTAATCCGATCGTCGTAAGGCCGACGTCCTCCGCGGTCAGCCAGGCCTGCAGCAGCGTAAGCGTCAGCAGCAACGGCAGTCCGCCTGCAAAGCCCATCAGCGCCGCGAG
>JAFGNC010000349.1 GCA_016927175.1 Gammaproteobacteria bacterium
GCCGCGCCTTTCTGCGGATCACGTCCGACGGGATCGAAGCGAATATCCCGCGTGCGATCGCAATCGACGTGCCCGGGCAGACCTCCGGCGAGTGGCGGTTACGTTGGGAGGACGTCCGCCGCGTAAGGCTCATTTCGGGCGCTCCGGCCGGCAGCTTTCGCGGAACGGCGGGTGGCCACGCCCTTCAGCGCCTTCGAAACGGCCGCCTCGTGATTCAGACTGTCGACGGCGAGTTTCGGCTCGGTCCGTTCCTATGGATCGATCCCGCAGCCGAGGACCATCGGCTGGGCCTCGGCGAAACGCTGTCGTTCCGCGGCGTGGACCCGATCCGCCGGATGCTCGGCGCGCCGCTCGTCCGCGCGTTCACCGACCGGGGCTTCGAGGTGGACGTCGGCGAGGCCGTTCTCGACGCGGGACCCGTCGGTTACGACCTGATGCGGCACAAAGGTATGGTCGTGCAGATCGGCGTCATCTTCGGAGCCGGGCTCTACGCGCTCGCCGACACGTTCTTCGTCGACGTGCAAAAGCCGCTCGGTCCGCTTCCGCTCGCACCGTTCGTGCTGTTCGGCGTCGTCGCGGGAATCGCCGTGTCGAAGCTCGGGCGCGGAGCGCCGAATGCCGAGCGCATCGGAGTCGGCCTGCTCGCCGTCGGCGCGTCCGTCGCGGCCGCGTACCCGGCGACGCTGCGCTTCAATGCTGCGACCGCCGACCCGGCGGTTGCCGTCTACATTTCCGCGGGCGGAGGTCGTTTCGTGGCGCCGGACGGGCGCCTGCCGCCCATCGATCTCTCCGGCGAGGGCGTGCCCGAGTACTTCGACGAATATCCACCGGGCACGGAGCACGAGTTCGCGGTGCTTCGGGGCGCGGCGGGCTTTTACCAGCTCGAGATGGCGCCGTTCCACGCGCGGACTCGGCGCTTCTACGACGGCGAGTCTCTTGTGCGACCCGACCCTACTCCGCCCTGAGCGTCTCCATCGGATCGATCGTCGCGGCACGGCGCGCGGGCAGATAGCTCGCGAGTGCCGCGGCCGACAGGATGACGACGAGCGCGGCGATGTGGGCTACCGGATCCATCGGGCCGATTCCGTACAGCAGCGACGACATCACACGCCCCAAGACCGCGGCCGCGACGAGACCGACAACGACGCCCGCTCCGCTCAGCGCGAGCCCATTCAGCAGGAACATCTTCTTCAGCTGCCGCGGCTCCGCGCCGAGCGCGGACCGAATACCGATCTCGCGCGCCCGCTGCGACACGACGTAAACGATGACGCCATAGACTCCGATCACGCCGAGCGCGAGGGCCATAGCACTGGCAAGCGCGAGCAGCACGAGCGTGAACGACGTGCGGGCGAGCGATTCGGCATGAAGCTCCCGCATCGTGCGCATCCGGGAGATGGCGACACTCCCGTTCACCGACTGCACCGCCTGCCGGATCTCTTCCATGAGGCTCGCGGTGCCCGCGCGTTCGCTGCGGGCGACGAATCCGGCGTAGGGCGTTCCGAACCGATTCTCCATCAGCACGGGGTAGTACACCATGCTGGGCGCCTTCTCGTACACGCCGTTGTCGCGAACGCTCTGCACGACGCCGATCACCTCGCGCCATTGAAGTGAGCCCACAGGTGCTCGCAGGCGTTTGCCGAGCGCGTCCGCAGGTTCTGCCGAAATCTCGCGAGCGTAATCCTCGGAGATCAGGATGACGCGGCCGCCCGCATCGATGTCGGCCCACGTGATGTCGCGGCCTGCAACGATTCGCGTGCCCGCGGCCTCGAAATAGCCGGGCGAGACGCGCTTGATTCCGCGCGACGGCGCGCCTGCCGGTCCCGACGGCTGCCCTTCGACCTCAGTCCCGGTGCTCGAAACGCCTGTTATCGGCAGGGTGTCCGTAAAGCCCGCTGAAGTGACGCCCGGAATTGCCGCGATCTCGTTGAGGATCTCACGCTGCGTCGAAAACCATCGCGAGGATTCCGCGTCGTCAGCGTACTGCCATCCCGGCATCCAGATCTCCGCAGTTTGAATGGTCGCGGGGTTCGAAAAGCCGGGATCCACATCGTGCAAAGCCTGAAACGATCGAATCATGAGCCCCGCACTGACGACCAGAACCAGCGCGAGCGCCACCTGCACGACGACCAATACGCTGCGCGTCGTGCTCCGTTCGGGGCCCATGTTCGACGCGCGCGCTGCGCCGGGCATAGGACTTTCGGGGCGTAGCGCATGCTTGAGGACCGTGATCGAGCCGAATAGCAGCGTCGACGCCAGCGAAGCAGCCACGGTGAACGCGAGCACAGGGGGATAGACGGAAATCTCCTGCAGGCGCGGCAGATCGCTCGGAGCCATGGCGAGCAGAACCTGTAGTCCGACGTTCGCGAGACCCCAACCGAGCATGCCGCCGGCGGCGCCCAAGATCGCGCTCTCCGTGAGCAACTCTCTCGCAATCCGCACGCGCCCGGCGCCGAGCGTGGCGCGCATCGCGAACTCCTCCCTCCGTGCGTCCGCGCGCACGAGCATCAGATTCGCGATGTTGGCACATGCGACGAGCAGCACGGCGCCGATCGCTCCCATGAGCACCCATAAGGTGCTCGCGATACCGCCGACCAGATCGTCCTTCAGCGGCCGCACGATCGGGGTGATTCGCCAATTGGCAATCTCTTGCTTCGTGAGCCCACCGCCGGGTACGACCGGCCAGGCGTCGAGCCAGATCGGCAGCATACGCTGGATGTCCGCGCGTGCCTCGTCCGGGGTAACGCCCGGATTGAGCCGTCCGAGCATTTGATAGTTGAACCAGCCGATGGTCCGTTCCGGAATTTCCAGACGACGAACCGCGAGAATCACGTCGGGCTGCGTCGTGTCGATGAACCTGAAGTTGCGCGGCATGACGCCCACCACGCGCGACAGCTGCGCGTCGATGGCGATATCCCGCCCCAGCACCGCGGCGTCGCCCCCGAACTGCCGTTGCCAGAACCCATAGGAAAGAATGACGGGCGCAGGCCCCTCCGCCGAGGGGCCGTACTCCTGCTCCGTGAACCAGCGGCCGTGCAAGGGCCGTACGCCGAGTGCCTGCAGAGTGCCGTCCGTGACGATGAGAACGTTCAGGCGCGTCGGCTCACCGGGATCCGTCAGCGTCGCGAAATCGTCGGCGTACTGCCATAAGCCCATGCGGGCAAACGCCCGGTTCTCGTCCCGGAAAGTGAGGTACATCGTGTGCGAGGACGACTGACTATCGTAGTCAATCGTGCTGTACCGGACTCTCACGAGCTCGTCCGCATTCGGATACGGCAGCGGCTTGAGCAGCACGGAGTAGACGACGCTGAAGATCGCCGTGGTTGCGCCGATGCCGATCGCGAGCGTCGCAATGGCGACAGCCGCAAAACCCGGGGCGCGCGCAATCTGGCGGATGGCGTATTGGAAATCCTGAAGCAGCGAACGCATGAGGTCCTCCCGCTGCTCGGTAACGCAACGAGCGTGCCAACACGGCGACTCGAATCAACGCGTTGATTTCGGTAGGCGAGCGCTCGTCGAGCAAATGCCCGGTCGCCTTCGTTGTCCCGCCATCGCACAAAGGCTCCCAGTTCCGGGACCCAGCTCGAGGTCAATGCCCGAAAGGAAAGGCGCCACTTAACATGTTCAGCCGCAGTCGGAGGGGGTTGGCCTCCACGAAAATCGGGCGAGAATGGAATGTGTGATCAGAACCTCTTGCGCCATGCCAGTGTACTTCGAGACACGTCACCCCCGCGGCACCGTGATGCCGATGCATCGGCACCGCGAAGCGTACGCGGCGCTGATCGTCGCGGGAACCTATACGGAGAGCAGCGTCGACGGTCCAGTGCCGTGCCGCCCGGGCACGCTGGTGCTGCATCCGGCCTTTCACGCCCACGCCGATCGATTCGGCAGCCGCGACGTGCGAGTTATGAACGTGACTCTTCCCGCGACCTGGGGCGGCAGCGGTGCGCAAGTGCTGTCCGTGCCCACGCTGCAGGAAGCGATTCAGGTCGTTCGCCATGCCCCGGAGCGTCTCGACGAGCTGTGTCTTGCCTCGTCACCGCACGAGGTGAACGACGTCCGGGACTGGCATCGACCATTCCTGGAAGCCCTGCGCAACACGGATGAGCCGGTGGGTCGCATCGCGCGGCGTTTGGGCATCTCCGCCGCGCACGCGAGCAGAGATCTGCGGAATGCGTTCGGGATGCCGCCTCAGGCCCTGCGACGGGAGTTGCGGTGGCGCCGTGCGCTCGAGCTTCTGGGATCTCCCGTGCCGTTGCGGGACGTTGCAGCGATCAGCGGCTTCGCCGACCAGAGCCATCTGACGCGAGTCGTTCGGGCGCGCACGGGCGTTACGCCAGCGGCCCTGCGCAAGCACATCAAATCCGTTCAAGACAGCGCCGCCGCAGCCTCGGTGGAATAGCAGCGTGCAGTGAATTGACGCTTCGGAGGTGCTGCGATGTCTTTCCCCCTGCGAGGGCCGCTCCTCGCCGCCGCGCTGGTTCTGTTCGTTCAGACGTACACGACCACCGGCTTCGCGGATACGGCCGACGAAAAGTTCAGCTCCCCGGCCGCCCGTGAAGCCATCGCGGAATCGGTCAGTGCAGCGCTGCAGGGCGACAGCCGGCGCGCGGTCGAAGCGCTGAAGGCCGTGCCGGCGGATCAGTTCGCTGGAGAGGATGCCCGATATCGCGGCTGCATGATCGATCGGTTCGACGGCGCGTCCCCGGTCGAGCTCGTGCACGCGACAGGCGACACGCACGTCGACGAAGTTCTCCGGCTGTACCAGCAGTACTGGTGGCAAGCGCTCCACGACCCTGAACGGCTCCAGGAGCTCGACGGCGCGTTGAAGCGGCGCTTGCGCGTCCTGCTCGGGAAGCCGGCCGCGGATTGGAACAAACTCGAAGCCGTGCTTGCGCGACGATTGCGCGAGCGAGGCTATCACGCGCAGCTTGGGCGCACTCCGCCGCTGCGCGAGCTCATGGTGTGGCGCACGCAGGATTCGAAGCTTTACGACGTCGCGCTGCCGGAGGGCTCATATCGCGTGCGCGTCGAGCTGCTGGATGATTTCGTCAGCCGCGGCTGGAGCTCGTATGCCCGTTGCGGTCGCGGCTCCTCCGGCGGTTGGGCGACCAGGGACCGTCTCTACGCCGTGATGCCGTGGTTCGAAGGAGACCTCGACTCCGATGCATTTCGTGCCAGCCTGCTGGGCCACGAGACGCAGCACCTTGCGGACTTGAGCCGCTTCTCGGAACTCGAACCATGGGAGTTGGAGTATCGCGCAAAACTTACGGAGTTGTGGAAGGCCAGGGACAGCTTGCCGGCGCTCCTCGCCAAATTTGCGAGCAGCCAAAGCGACGACAAGAACTCGCCGCATACGTACGCCAACAGACGGGTGTTGAGCGTTCTGCGCGATCGCTTGCAGGAGCAGAACGTCACGAGTACGCAACCGGATCTCGGGGACGTGCCACCGCCCACGCTGCGTGCCGCCGCCCGCGAGCAACTGATCGAGGATTCGTCACAGCGGTCGAGCGAAGCCGGTCCCCCGGCGCAAGCGGAGAGATGAAACCGTACCGGACGATCGTAGCTCACGGGTATAACGCGTCTTCAGGCAGTCATTGGTTTCCGTGGCTCGCCGGACAGCTGCGCGGGCAAGGCATCCCGACGGATGTGCTCGCATTACCGGACTCTGAGCGTCTCATCGGGCTCGTGCCCCGGCGCGTGATCCGGGGAGCCCAACGAAGTCCGAAGGCATGACAGCGAATGATGGCGATCGTTTTCGCTCTCGGGTCCAGCCTCGGCTGGGGAGTCTCCGACTACATGGGCGGCCTGAAGAGCCGTTCGCTGCCGATGTTGACCGTACTGCTGGTTTCCCAGGGGACCGCGCTCGCCGTGCTCGCGGCGGTGCTGGCCGCGGAAGGAGGTATGCCTCCGGACAATGGGTTCCTGCTGGCCGCGGCCGTCGCAGGAACGGGCGAGATGATCGGCATAGCGGCCCTCTACCGCGGGCTCGCGCGGGGCACGATGAGCATCGTGGCGCCGATCTCGAACGCGGCGCCCGTTGTCCCTCTCTCCGCGGCGGCGGTCCTCGGCGAGGTTCCCGGCACGATGCAACTCGGCGGCGTGGTGCTGGTGCTCAGCGGCATCCTTCTGACCTCCATCGAGAGAAGCAAATGCGCTCCCGGCCGCCGTGCCAGCGTCATGTACGGTCTGCTTTCGGCACTCGGCTTCGGGACGTTCTTCACGGCTATGAACTTCGCGAGCGAAGGCGCCGTGCCGTGGGCGCTGTTTCTCGCCCGCCTCACGTCGGTGACAGTGCTGTCCCTCGCCGCGTTGCTCTTCGTCCTATTCAAGCGATCCTGCCTTGCGGTCTCGAGGTCGCGTCTGCCCGCTCTCGCGGCTATCGGGTTGCTCATCGTCGCGGCGGATGCGATGTTTGCCTTCGCCTCGACCCTCGGCCTGCTCAGCATCGTTGCGGTGCTTGCGGGACTGCACCCTGTTGTCACGGTCGCCCTCGCGCGGCTTCATCTGCGAGAGCGCATCGGTTCGACGCGGTACGCGGGCATAGCGATATGTCTGCTCGGAGTCCTGGCGATCACTGGTCGCGCCGGTTGATGGTGCCGCGGGCAGTGCCGGCAGGGGAGTGAGCAGCCTGCTTTCGCGGCCGGCTGAATGCGGCTTGCCCGTGCCGCGACGGAGTACGCACAATCGCTGGTATCGTGGATACGGCCGAGATCGAAAACGCCGCCGAGCTCGCCTTGACGGCTTTCTGCTGGTGGCGCGCCGACGTCCCGCGCGAAACCTGCGAGGCGTACTGGCGAGACGTGCATGGAATCATGTTCGCGCGCGTCCCGGGCCTATGGCAGTATCGGCAGCTGCGGCTGTCACCCAACCGTCCCGACCTCTGGCGGCCGCCGATCCCGGGCATCTCGTTCGATGCGTCGGATGAGGCTCAGCCTCACGGCATACCGCACGCGCTCTTCCTGTCCGAGTCCGACCTGGTTGCGTTCGGCAGCAACCCGATCGCGGACGAGATCATTCCGAACGACGCTCGCAATTTCATCGGCCGCATCGGTGCCCTGCTGTCGTCTTCCCGCGGCGGCCGCACGTTCGTCGACCGTATCGACCATCCCGAGCTGCAGGGCGTTCCCCCGCTGCCGACCTTCGCGGTCTGCTTCGTCGCAAGAGCGGGAGCCTCGTCGACCGAGGCGTTCCATCGCTACCTGACGACGCACATCGCACCCCTGTGGAGCGAGCATCCGGGCGTGATGCGTTTGCGCGTCGAACCGCTGCCTCCTTACGATCGATCGGCGATGAGCTCGCCCGGTGTTCCGCACCGTTGGCCGAACGAGGAGACCTACCTCGGTTGGATCGAACTGGCGGTGCGCGAGGAGGGCGTGATCAGCGATCTCGCGGCAGGCGCCGCCGCCGACGGGCTTGCCGAACGGATCGGGGCCATCCACACGTATCCGGTCCGCGAGGTCTACACGATTATCTCTGCGGGTCGCCCGACGGAGGTCGGCCTGCGCGGCTATCCGGCAGTGCAGACGATCATCGCCGCAGGCGCCGACGATCAGCGCAGTGAGACCCTCCTGAACCTTCTATTCGGCGATGCCGTGCGCGGGCTGGATCAGCTCAGGCGGCGGAATTAGCCGGACTCGTGCTCGCGGAGAACTTCAGCGCGACGCAGCCTTGACTGCGCCGGGTCTGTAAGCATATGCTTACCGTAAGTGGATGCTTACCATACTGATGCCTGGGCCGCCTTGGGCGACCCGACGCGACGCGCGATCTTCGAGCGTCTCGCGACCCGGCCGAGCGCGGTGGGGGAGCTGGCCAATGCGTTGCCGATCAGCCGTCCGGCCGTGTCGCAGCACCTGAAGGTGCTGAAGGACGCGGGTCTGGTCGTGGATCGGCCGGCCGGCAACCGTCGCATCTACCGCGTCGACCCGGCGGGCGTCGCACATCTGCGTAAGGAGCTGGATCGCTTTTGGAGCAGCGCCCTGGCGGCGTTCAAGGTGGCCGCCGAGCACAACGAGGAAGGGGACTCATGACCAGGCAGGCAGAAGAGACCGTCATTCGTCATCAGGTCGTCGTCGACGCGCCGATCGAACGCGCCTTCAAGGTCTTCACCGAGGGCTTCGGCAGCTTCAAGCCGCGGGAGCACAACCTGCTCGGCGTGCCGATCGCCGAGACGATCTTCGAGCCGCGCGTCGGCGGCCACCTCTACGACCGCGGCGTCGACGGCACCGAGTGCCGCTGGTCGCGCGTGCTCGTTTACGAGCCGCCGACGCGCGTCGTGTTCAGCTGGGACATCGGCCCGCAGTGGCAGGTCGAGACCGATCTCGAGAAGACCAGCGAAGTCGAGGTGCGCTTCGTCGCCGAGACGCCGGAGCGCACGCGCGTAGAGCTCGAGCACCGTCATCTCGAGCGCCACGGCGAGGGCTGGACCGGCGTGCGCGCCGGTGTCGACGGCGAGGGCGGCTGGCCGCTGTACCTGCAGCGCTACGGCGAGCTGTTCTGATAGGGTTGTGCGACTGCCGACGCCGGGAAAGTGTGCGCCACGCGGATGCGTCTTCGCAGCGCGGAGCCTGCCATCGCGACGCCCTACGCGGGCTGGACGAGCTCAGCGGGCGAAGCCGACCGGGATCACTCCTCCTCGGTCTGCCGCAGTCGAAACCACGTCGCGATCCGCGCCGCGATGATTGGCGGCACCGCCAGTATCGCGAACAGGACGAGACCGATCGGCAACAGGCCGAACGAGCTGCCGCTCGTCAGCAGCATCACGACCGGCTGCACGAGCATGACGGCGAACGCCCAGCGCCACGAGCGCGACGGCTCGACGTACGCCAGAAAGGCAGCGAGGGCGATGCAAAGAGGATAGGTGACGCGCCAGTAAAGCGGCGCGTCCCACGCCTCCCTGCTGCCGGTAACGGCCATCGTGCCGAGCCACAGCAGCGCACCTCCCCCCAGCGCGATGAGATAGAGGTGCCGGGGCTGTAGCCTTGGGCTCATAGTTCCCCGATTAGAGCCGAAACCGGGGCGGGCGCGTAGGAGACGCTTCGCAGAATCCGCCTGCGGCTCGCAGCCTCGATCTCTGCGTAACGTCAGCCCGGAGACCGACTGCGTTGATCGACCTCAAGTCGCGACAGCGCCTCGAGAGCGAAGTCCACACGCCCCGGCCAGTCCTCGGGCGAGAGCTCCTCGAATCCGGCCTGACCGCCGAAGGCACTCCCGATGACCACGTCCGGCTCGAGCCCGCGCAGCAGCTCGAGGCTCCGGGCCAGCGGCGAAATGTCGTCGACTCGGCTGAAACCGGGAATGAAGCCCGGCTTCCAGCCGCCATCCGCGGCCCGATATAACGTGTCGCCCGTGAACAGGTAGCGCTTGCCGTGGGGCGAGCTGACCAGAAAGCAGGTGCTTCCGGGGGAGTGTCCGGGCGTCGGAATCGCCTCCACGTCGCCGGGGTACCGGCCTCGCCGGTCCACCAGGATGTCGGGCTCTCGAATTCGAGCGACCTCTGCTCTTTCGGCGACGTGCGCTCCGAGTTTCGAACCGTAACGTTGCGCGACCAGGTTCAGCGTCTCGCCGATCTCGTCGCGGTGACTGAGATAGTGGTATCCCACGCCGCCGAGCTCCGCCATCTTCTCGATCTCGTCGCGAAGGCCGGAGTTGTAGAAGAGCACGTTGCCGTGCTCGCGGATCAGCAGATACGCGTGCGTCGTGAGGCCGGGCAGCGGCGTCTCCACCTGGGTTTCCCATAGATCGGGCTGAATCTGTCTCATCCCGTCACTCCTCGTGCCGAAAAGGTCAGCTCAGGCTAAGACCTCAACCAAAGTCGAGGTCAAGCCTGCGAACGCTCGAGGGCGTCTACACGGGCGGAGCGACGCCCCGCCCCGGCGCATCGCCGAGCGTTGCGCCAGCTGCCGCTACGACGGCCGCGCCGCCGCCCGCTGGCCGGCGTCAGCGAGGCCGACCTCGAGCCGGGCCGCGATCTGCGCATCGCGCGCCGCGCCGACGAAACGCTTCCCGATGACCATAAACCTGCGGGACCTGCTTGTTGCTACCCGAGCACGCGACGCTTATCGTACCCCTCAGTCTGCATCACGGCGCCGAGGCCGGCGCTGTGGACTAAGCGAGCCCCCGCGGTCGATCCGGGAATCGTACTCATTCAGTCGGCGTCTACAGCCGGGTATCGTGTAGCAGAACCGTTTCTCACAGGGGGAGCACATGGCCGAGCCGAATCCGTCTTTGCAGGTCCGCAAAATTTTCGTCGTCATCGATCCGCAGCGTCTGGTCCAGGCCGCGCTCGAGAAGGGTGAGTGGCTCGCGCGGCGCAACGGCGCCGAGCTGGAGCTCTACTGCTCCGTCGATCCCGAAAGCGCGGCCGACGCCGAAGCGCAGGCGCGGCTGATCGAGCGAACACAGAGCTCCATCGAGCGGCTCGTCGAGAAGTCGAAGCAGGACGGGCTGAAAATCTCCATACGCGTCGAGGCGAACAGCGACTGGCGGGCGGCGATCGCCAAGGCGGCTTCTGCGTCGGGCGCCGACCTCGTGATCAAGACGGCATCGCCGCGCGGGCCGCTGCGCAGGCGCCTGATGCAGACCGGCGACTGGACGCTGCTGCGCAACTGCTCGCGTCCGATACTGCTTGCGAGCCCGACCCGGAGCGAGCTGCCGAAAACGGTGCTGGCGGCCGTGAAGGTGAATCCCGACTCCGCTGTTTACGACGAGCTGAATCGGCGCGTCGTCGATCTGTCGCACAGGATCGCGGAGTTGCTCGAGGCCGAGCTGCACGCGGTCACGGTCTATCGGGGCGAAGGCGTTTTCTTCGACCGGCAGAAGCTTGCCGACCAGTGCCGGTTGCCGCGGAACCGGGTCCACTCGGTCGAAGGCTCGCCATATGAAGGAATCGCGCAGGTCGCCGAGCAGATCGGCGCCGGGGCCGTGGTCGTCGGCAGCGCGCCGCGGCCGACGGGCGGCAGCGTCCTCGGCACGACGGCCGAGCGCGTGATCGACGAGGTCCCGGGCGACATCGTGGTGCTGCCGGCGACGTAGCGGTCTCGCGTTCAGTCCGCGAGATCCGCCTCCACCGGCAACGAAGCGACGTAGGCGGACAGGTGCAGGATGTCGTCGGCCGTGAGATCCGCGACGACGGCGTCC
>JAFGNC010000051.1 GCA_016927175.1 Gammaproteobacteria bacterium
CTCGAGGTGGATCAGACGCCGATCGGCAAGACGCCGCGCTCCTGCCCCGCGACCTACGTCGGCATCTGGGACGACGTGCGGCGGCTCTTTGCGCAGACGACGGAGGCCGGCATTCGCGGTTACGGCGCCGGGCGCTTCTCGTTCAACGTCGGCGGCGGGCGCTGCGACGGCTGCGAAGGGCAGGGGCTGAAGAAGATCGAGATGAGCTTCCTGCCGGACGTGCGCGTCGCGTGCGAACGCTGCGGGGGGCTGCGCTTCAACCGCGAGACGCTCGAGGTCGAGTACAAGGGGAAGAACGTCGGCGAGGTGCTGTCGATGACGGTCGACGAGGCCGTCGGGTTCTTCGACGCGCACCCGAAGATTCGCCACAGCCTGGAGCTTCTGTCCGACGTCGGCCTCGGCTACCTGACGCTCGGCCAGCCGAGCCCGACGCTGTCCGGCGGCGAGGCGCAGCGCGTCAAGCTCGTGACCGAGCTCGCAAAGGCGAGGCCGGCCGCGATGCGCGGCCGCGCGGCCGCAGAGCACGCGCTGTACGTGCTCGACGAGCCGACGATCGGCCTGCACATCGCGGACGTCGAGAAGCTGACGCGCGTGCTGCACCGGCTCGTCGGCGCGGGCAACAGCGTCGTCGTGATCGAGCACAATCTGGACGTCATGGCCGAGGCGGACTGGATCCTGGACCTCGGGCCGGAGGGCGGCGACGGCGGCGGGCGCATCGTCGCGCAGGGCACCCCGGAGAAGGTGGCGGCGCGGCGGTCGCGGTCGCACACGGCGAAGGCGTTGAGCGCGTTCTTCGAGAGCCGCGCGGGCGAGGCCTGACGCCGAGCCACGCCAGGACGCCGGCCGCCGCTGCTTCAGCCGGCGGCCCCGTCGCATCGGCCGGCCCCGTCGCATCGGCCTCGAGACTATCCCGTCAGCGTGGCCATGGCCCGGAAGCCGTGCTAACTTGCATGAGGCGGAGCACCAGCTCGACCTGACAGATCCCGTCAGCCGCACAGAGTCCGACCTCGAATCACGACAACGATCAGGACTTGGGAGGGCGAGAGTGAGCGTCGATTTCATCATGGATCATGAGGACGAGCGGCCGAAACGCGGCAGCCTCTTCGACGTCGTCCTCGTCACCATCATCGTGCTGACCGCATCGTTCAGCGCGTACACCACCTACGTCGGATTCTCGTTCGACTTTCCGGCCATGCTCGCGGCCTTTCTGTGCATCGTGATCGGCCTCGCGCTCCTCGCGATCAATCTCGTGATCCGCAACTCGCGGCGTCGGGGCTTGCCGCTGTCGGGGCCGTTGACCGCGTTCGGGATCGTGTTCGTGTTCAGCTTCATCAGCAACACGAACGCGATCTACACCTTTTTCATCCAGCGCGACATCGTCGGCCAGACGCAGGAGGCCGCCTGGCGGGTCTTCGACGCCGAGACCAATCGCGTGCTCGCGGCCATCGCCGCCATTCCGGAGGTCGCGGCGTTTGCCGACCTGCAGGCGCGGCTCGAGGTCGCGCGGCAGAATCTGAGCCGCCAGATCCGGGACGCGCGCAATCCCGGCTTCGGCGAGCTGGCCCAGCGCCACTTCAGGGAGGTCCAGGATCTGCTGGGTCTCGAGCTCACGCCGCTGCGCGCGCCGGCGACGACCGCGTCGATGCCGCAACAGGAAGCGTACGCGAGGGATCTCGACGCGTTCATCGAGGAGCAGGCGGAGATCCAGTTCGGCAACGACCCCGCCGCGCCGATCCTCGGCTTCCGGGACCGCATCAACGAGCTCAGATCCTTCTACGAAGGCAAGATGATCAACAAGGAATACGACCGCGACACCACGGACCTGATGGCTCGCGATCTGAATTCGATCGCCTTTCGCGCCGGCGAGCTGCTGCCCGATGACCTCGGCGTCGGCGAGATCAACAACGAAGCCGACGAGGTCGGGTCTTTCCGTTACACGTGGCGCAACTTCGTGAACCTGATCAGCCCTATGGCGATCGTCCTGTCCGTGCTGCTCGGGGCGCTGCTCGACCTGCTGGCGCCCCTGCTCTCGGTGCTGCTCTACAGGTACGAGGAGGAGCTTTAGTGTCTCGGCCCGCGGGCTCGTCACATCATTCGCGGGCGGGGCACCCGTCCGGCTGCAGACACTGGTGGATACGCCGATGAGCAAGCAGAGCCGTATGGAGCCTCGCGAGCGCGAGGAGCGGATCCCGTCGATCGTCGGGCCGATTCCGGAGCCGGGGGGCGAGCCCGGAGCGGCCGAGCCCGAGCGCCCCGCCGGGCCCGCGAAAGCCGCGCGCTGGGAGCGTATCCCGGTCGACGATTACGACAACCTCGTCGACGGCTCCGCCATCGAAGGCAGGTCCGGCAATTACCTGTTCACGGTCGGCAACGTCGGCAGCGGCAAGTCGACGATCCAGAGCTCGCTGATTCATCGCTTGTGGTCGGACTCGCGGATTCTGTTCGAGTACGCGACGACCGACGGCAATCCCGCGCACGACGCGTACCTCAACGGCTGGGTGCAGAACATCGGCAACGGCTATTTTCCGGAGCGGACCCAGGCGGGCCGCGTCAGGGAGTTCACAGTCCGGTTCGGGCAGAGCAAGCGGCCTTCGCTCGCCCTGAGCTTCATCGAGATCGCGGGCGAGGACATCCGCACGATCGTGCCGACGGGCAACGACAGCAACGGCGCCCCGCCGCGCCTGAACGAGTACCTCGAGCGTTACCTGAAGGAGCCCGACATCAGGAAACGTTTCCTGTTCGTCTCGGACGGGTCCCTGAACCGCACGGGCGCTCAGCGTGAAGGCGCCATGTACAGCGAGGACATCCTGTTCGATACGCTGCTGCGGTATCTGCTCGGCAGCTCGGGCGCGGGACTCAAGCGCGTGGAGGCGCTGTTCGTGGCCGCGAAGTGGGACCAGGTCAAGAGCGATTACCGCTCGGAGCGGCACTATTTTCGAGCCAATTTCCCGCAGACTTTCGGGACCGTCGCGAGCACGTCGCGCATCCGGGCGAGCTTCATGCCGTTCAGCGTCGGCGACGTGGTCGTGGAATCACCGACCGCGAGCGGTGGGTCGGTCGCGCGAATCGTGCGCAAGGACTCGAAATACGTCGACACGCTGATCAGCTGGATCTATCAGTCGTTCACGCAGCGGCGCCTGGTCGGGCACACGAAGGTGCGCAGGACCTGGTGGGACCGGATCAAAGCCTTCTTCGCTCGCCTGGGAGGGTAGGGCGATCGCCGGCGGCATCGCCTTCTTCGTTTGCGGCGTCACGAGCGACCGCCGCGGCTTCGAGCACGTCGAGCTCGGACCGCAGCGGCTGCCCGGCGCACCGGCACGCTATCTCGACGTGTACCCGTCGGCCGGCGGCGACGGCGCCTGCGGCGTCGAGCGTCTCGACATCGAGGGCCGCGCCTACATCCGCTACTCGCGATACCTCAAAATCAACCCGAACGACGCGCAGGCGAACCGCGGCGCCTATCTGTCGGCCGGATTCCTTGCGGGGCGAGTCCTTACGACGCACGAGGCGGCAAGCTGCATCGACGTGGTCGCGCAGATCTGCGGGCAGCTCAGGGGCCTCGTCGGGGCCGACAACCGCGTCGCCCCCGAGTTCGAGCTGACGCAATACGCGTTCGGACGGCAACGCCCGGAGGGCCTCCTCGACGACGGCTGCTCCCCGCTGCTGCAGCTCGACGTGCTGCTGCAGGCGCTCCACGCCGAAGGTCCGTCGAGCTTCAGGCCGGGCAGGCCGATCTTTCTCGGGCCTGCGGCGCGAGCCGGGGCCGGCGAGACCGATCGGCGCCTGTTCTACTTCGCGAGCGGTACCGCGGGATCGCAGCTCCAGCTCGAGCGCGAGCGCGAGAAGCTCAAGCGCCTGACCGAGAAGCTCGTCATCGCGGTCAGTCACGCCGATCAGGTGCAGGACGAGTGGCTGTCCTACCAGGCCATGATCTCCGAGTATCTGCCTGCGGTGGCGACGCGCGGATCCGAGCTCAGGATGCTGATCGACGAGGTCGAGCGCCTGTCCGGAGCCCTCGACGAGATCGGAGCGACGGCGGCCGGAGCACCGGCTGGCGAAGCGGCGCGTCGGGCGGCGTCGAGCGGCGTGCGTCCTTACGTCGGCCCCGTCCCGACACGCTATCGCAGCGCCGGCGCGCCGGCGCGTCGAGCCGAACGCGGCCGTCGGTCGCGCTTTCCGTCGCAGGGTCTGCTCGGCCGGAATTCGCGGCCGCGCTTGCGAATCGCGGTCGGCGTCGGCGGCGCCGTCGCCGTCGCGGCGGCGGTGACTCTGGCGGTGCAGCTGTTGTCGTCGCGCCCGGAGTCGGCGCCCGGAGAGGATTCCGCCGCAGGACCCGCAGGCCCGGCGGAACGGCTCCAGGGGCCGGTGCACCCTGTCCCGCATTCCGCCGAACGTGTCACGGGGACGGAGGGTCCGGCCGACGTAGCCGTGGATACGGCCGTAGGAGCCATGCAGCCGGCCGCGGGCGTTACGCAGCCGACCGTAGGAGCTCTGGATTCGGGCGCAGGAGCCACGGATCCAGAAGCCGCAGGGCCGACGCATCCAGCCGGGGCCGCGGATCGAGCCGCGGGCGCCGCGGTTGTGGAGGACGGCGCAACAGTTTCGGCCGGAAGTGCCGTGAGCCCCGCGGCGAGACCGGCTCGGACCGCGGTGTCCGGTGCCGTCGAGCCGGTCCGGCCCGATCGCGAAGACGCGCGCAGCGATGTCGTGCGCGAACGCGCGGCGCTCGGCCAGAGGGCGCCTTAGCGCAGAGGCGCGGCTTTCTATGCCACCTGCTTTCTTCTTTCGCGCATGCGCCCGGCGACGAGCCGCTGGGCGGCCTCGATGCTGTCCCAGCCATGGTTCGTCGTTCGCCTGCAGGAATCACAGACCACGGAATGGCCGTCGAGGACCATGTTCAACAGCCGGCTGAAGGGCCTGGTAGTCGTGTTCCCGCACGACCCGCAGGAGAGCCCGATCAGGTGATCGATGCCGACGTAGTCCATGGCTGATGTCCGATCTCGCTTGGCTTGGGCCTCGACGCGCCGATCGCGATCGTCTCCGACAGGCGCTGCGGGAGTCCGTGACGGAGGTCGAAGTTCGGGCATCGGCTCCGTGTTGCGTCGTACCGACCGGCGCGGTTGCGGAGGTGTCGTTCAGCGCGAACACCCGGGCAAAACGTACGAAGGAGGCTGGTCGATGCGTGCGACCGAGATGTCGCTGAAGCGATGGCTTTTGCTGGCCATGACGATCGTCTGTCCGGTGGCGTATGCGCAAGGCGTCGTCACCGCGGCTGAACCCGATACCGCTGTACGCGAGTCCGGGTTCGTCCGGATCGGCGGCATCGACCAGTACATCACCATTCGCGGGGCGAGCGCCTCGAATCCGGTTCTACTGCTGATTCACGGCGGCCCGGGCGACGCCCAGTCCGTTTTCGAAGACGAATATGCGCCGTATGAGCGCGACTTCATCCTCGTTCAATGGGACCAGCGCGGCTCCGGCCGCACCTACGGGCGGTACGGCGATGCGACGCCGTCGCTGACGTTGGACCGGCACTTTCTTGCGGTCAATCAGCCGCTGCGCGAGCGAATGGGGGCTGCGGACTCCGAATGGCTCGCGACGATTCGCGAGCGCGTCGAGAAAGTGGCGACGGCGCAGGAGTTGCGAATGCTCGGCGACGGAATGAGCTTCTCCGGTCGCACACTGTTCCCGACGCAGACCACGGAAGACCTCTTCGTGACGGCGTCGGAGTTCGTCATTCCGTTCATCGTGATTCAGGGTGAGCACGACTTGTTCACGCCGACCCCGATAGCGGAGGAGTACTTCGACCACGTGCGGGCGCCGCGCAAGCATCTGCGCATTATCGACGGCGCCGGCCACTTCGCGCTCGTGACGCATCAGCGGGAGTTCATTGCGGCGCTGAAGGCCGCACTCGAAGGCTAGGGAAGCTCTGC
>JAFGNC010000350.1 GCA_016927175.1 Gammaproteobacteria bacterium
GCCATCGCCATGAACCAGATCGGCGGCAAGAGCAACACCGGCGAAGGCGGCGAAGACCCCGCGCGGTTCGTGCCGCTGCCGAACGGCGACTCGCGCCGCTCGGCGATCAAGCAGATCGCGTCGGGCCGCTTCGGCGTCACGATCTGGTATCTCGCGAACGCCGACGAGCTGCAGATCAAGATGGCGCAGGGCGCGAAGCCCGGCGAGGGCGGCGAGCTGCCCGGCCGCAAGGTCGACGAGACCATCGCGCGAATCCGCTACTCGACGCCCGGCGTCGGCCTGATCAGCCCGCCGCCGCATCACGACATCTACTCGATCGAGGACCTTGCGCAGCTGATCCACGACCTGAAGAACTCGAACCCCGATGCGCGCATCAGCGTCAAGCTCGTGTCGGAGGTCGGGGTGGGCACGGTCGCGGCCGGTGTCGTCAAGGCGCACGCGGACCACGTGCTGATCTCGGGCGACACCGGCGGCACCGGCGCGTCGCCGCTGACCAGCATCAAGCACGCGGGCCTGCCGTGGGAGCTCGGCATCGCCGAGACCCACCAGACGCTGGTGCTGAACGACCTGCGCAGCCGCACGGTGCTGCAGACCGACGGGGGACTGAAGACCGGCCGCGACGTCGTGATCGCCGCGCTGCTCGGCGCCGAGGAGATGGGCTTCTCGACGGGTCCGCTGATCGCGCTCGGCTGCATCATGATGCGCAAATGCCATCTGAACACGTGCCCGGTCGGTATCGCCACGCAGGATCCGGTGCTTCGCAAGAAGTTCGCGGGCCAGCCCGAGCACGTCGTGAACTACCTGTTCATGGTGGCGGAGGAAGCGCGCGAGATCATGGCCGAGCTCGGCTTCCGCCGGATCACGGACATGATCGGCCGCGTGGACGTGTTGAAGACGCGAGACGCGATCGATCACTGGAAGGCGGACGGGCTGGATCTCGCGCCGCTGCTCGAGCCCGCCCGCAAGCCGCACCCGGACGCGGGCATCTACTGCACGATGCAGCAGGATCACGGCCTGAACCTCGCGCTCGACAACAAGCTGATCGAGCTCGCGGAGCCGGCACTCGAGCGCGGCGAGAAGACGCGCATCGAGCTGCCGATCGTGAATACGAACCGCACGGTCGGCACGATGTTGAGCCACACGCTCGTCAAGCGATGGGGCGAGCGGGGCCTGCCGTACGACACGATCCACGTGAAGCTGAACGGCTCCGCCGGCCAGAGCTTCGGCGCGTTTCTCGCGAAGGGCGTCACGCTGGAGCTCGAAGGCGACAGCAACGACTATGTCGGCAAGGGTCTGTCGGGCGGCCGGCTGATCATCTATCCGCCGCGCGAGAGCACCTTCGCGGCCCAGGACAACGTGCTGATCGGCAACGTCGCGCTGTACGGCGCCACCGGCGGCCGGGCGTTCTTCCGCGGCCGCTCGGCCGAGCGCTTTTGCGTGCGCAACAGCGGAGCGCGCGCCGTCGTCGAGGGCGTCGGCGACCACGGCTGCGAATACATGACCGGCGGCCGCGCCGTAATTCTCGGGCCTACGGGCCTGAACTTCGCGGCCGGCATGTCGGGCGGCATCGCGTACGTCTGGGACGTAAACGGCGACTTCAAGTCGAAGTGCAACCCCGGCACGGTGGGACTCGAGCCCGTCGAGGACGACGAGGACATTTCCGAGCTCCGCGAGCTGATCGAGCTGCACCGCGAATACACGGGCTCGACCGTCGCCGCGCGCGTGCTCGACGCGTGGCCGGAAGTCCTGGCGCAGTTCGTCAAAGTCATGCCCACGGATTACAAACGCGTGCTGCAGGAGCGCAAGCGCCACGACGAAGAAATGGAATCCGAGGTTCACGACGACGAGACGACGACGTTCGTGGCGTTGGGTTCTTGATAAATGCGTGTCCCGGAGGCGCCCTCGTGTGTCGGGCGCTTTCCGGGACGCTCGCGCGCAGGGACGCGCGCGAGCGAGCCTACAGGGACGTATTCACGGCGCTCCCGGAAAGCGCCCGACACACGAGGGCGGCTCCGGGACACACCTTTAGGGACGGTTTTTGATGGGTAAGCACACCGGCTTCATGGAGTATCCGCGAAAGGGCGTGCCCTACCGCGACCCGGCGGAGCGCAGCACGGATTTCAACGAGATCTTCACCGAACCGAACGAGGAGCACCTGAAGCTTCAGGGCGCGCGTTGCATGGACTGCGGCGTGCCGTTCTGCCAGTCGGCGAACGGCTGCCCGATCGACAACCTGATCCCGGAGTGGAACGACCTCGTCTACCACGGCCGGTGGAAGGATGCGCTCGACCGGCTGCACAAGACGAACAACTTCCCCGAGTTCACGGGCCGCACCTGCCCCGCGCCGTGCGAGGGCGCCTGCGTGCTCGGCATCACCGACCCGGCGGTCACGATCAAGAACATCGAGAACGCGATCATCGACCGCGGCTACGCCGAGGGCTGGGTCGAGCCGCGAGTACCGGAGCACCGCACCGGCAAGCGCGTCGCGGTCGTCGGCTCCGGCCCCGCGGGCCTCGCCGCGGCGGATCAGCTGAACAAGGCCGGCCATTCGGTCGTCGTTTACGAGCGCGCGGACCGCATCGGCGGGCTGCTGATGTACGGCATCCCCAACATGAAGCTCGACAAGAAGGTCGTCGACCGGCGCGTCGACGTGCTGCGCCGCTCCGGCATCGAGTTCGTGACGAACGCCGACATCGGCCGCAACGTCGACCCGAAGCAGCTGCAGCAGGAGTTCGACGCCGTGCTGCTCGCGACCGGCGCCACGCGCCCCCGCGACCTCGAGATTCCCGGGCGCGATCTCGACGGCATCCATTTCGCGATGGAGTTCCTGACGGCGAATACGAGGAGCCTGCTCGACAGCAACCTCGCCGACGGCCGCTACATCAGCGCGAAGGACCGCAACGTGCTCGTCATCGGCGGCGGCGACACCGGCGCCGACTGCATCGGCACCGCGCTGCGCCACGGCGCCCGCAACATCGTGAATCTCGAGCTGCTGGACCAGCCGCCCGAGCAGCGTGCACCGGACAACCCGTGGCCGCTGTGGCCGAAGATCCTCCGCACGGACTATGCGCACGAGGAGGCGATCACGCGATTCGGCGCCGATCCGCGTAATTACGCGATCGTGTCGAAGCGCTTCGTCGACGACGGCAAGGGCCGAGTGCGCGCGGTCGAGACGGCCCGCATCGAATGGCAGACGAACGGCGAGCGGCCGCAGATGAAGGAGATCGCGGACAGCCTCCAGCGGCTCGACGCGGATCTGGTGCTGCTCGCGATGGGCTTTCTCGGCCCGGAGGCGTATCTGTCCGAAGCGCTCGGCGTCGCCCTCGACGCGCGCTCCAACTACCGCGCCGAGCACGGCGACTTCAGCACCAACGTCCCGGGCGTGTTCGCGGCCGGCGACTGCCGGCGCGGCCAGTCCCTGGTCGTGTGGGCGATCAACGAAGGCCGCGGCGCGGCGCGCGCGATCGACATCTTCCTGCGGGGCACGAGCCGCCTGCCGGCACCGGGGATTACAATGGGCACGGCGGCCGGCTGAATCACGCCGGCCGCACGGCGCCGCTGCCGACGAGGCGGCGGCGGTGCCGGCGTCGCTGATTGACCGGAGGGATCCGATGTTCGGCCGCAAGTCGCAGACGATGGTGGACGAGGCGCAGGCTCTTGCCGGGCGCGACACTCCGCTGCCGGTCACGAACCGGCACTACGTGTCGCAGCGGCCGATCCGGCCGCCGTTCCCCGACGGTCTCGAAACCGTCCTGTTCGGCTTGGGCTGCTTCTGGGGCGCCGAGCGCGTCTTCTGGCAGCTTCCGGGCGTGTACACGAC
>JAFGNC010000351.1 GCA_016927175.1 Gammaproteobacteria bacterium
AGCTGCGACAGCAGCCCCGCGTCGGGGTCCGAGTACAGCGGCATGAACTCGGTCAGCGGCGACGGCGCGATCACGACGCCGCCGGCATGGGTGCCGGTGTTCCGCGCGATGCCTTCGAGCCGGCGCGCCATGTCGATCAGCATACGGATCTCCTCCTCGGAGTCGTATGCCGTCTTCAGCTCTTCGCTCTCGACCAGCGCGCGCTCGAGCGTCATGCCGATCTCGAACGGGATCAGCTTCGCGATGCGGTCGACGTAACCATAGGGCATGCCGAACACGCGGCCGACGTCGCGCACGACGGCCCGCGCGGCCATCGTGCCGTAGGTGATGATCTGCGACACACGGTCGCGGCCGTAGCGCCGCCCGACGTACTCGATGACGCGGTCGCGGCCCTCGATGCAGAAGTCGATGTCGAAGTCCGGCATCGACACGCGCTCCGGGTTCAGGAAGCGCTCGAACAGCAGGTCGTGCCCGATCGGGTCGAGGTCCGTGATGCCGAGCGCATAGGCGACGAGCGACCCCGCGCCGGAGCCGCGTCCCGGGCCGACCGGAATCGCGTTCTTCCTGGCCCAGTTGATGAAGTCGGCGACGATCAGGAAGTAGCCCTCGAAGCCCATGCCGACGATCACGTCGAGCTCGCGGGCGAGCCGCTTCGCGTAGACGCCCTCCGCATCTTCGATGCCCGACGCGCGCAGGCGGTCCGCGAGTCCGAGCGCCGCCTGCTCGCGCAGATGCGATTCGGTGCTTGCGGCGCCGGGCACCTCGAACGCCGGCAGGAAAAGCTCGCCGAGGCGCAGCTCGAGGTTGCAGCGCTTCGAGATCTCGACGGTGTTCGCGAGCGCCTCGGGCAGCTCCGCGAACAGCTCCTGCATCGCGGCGGCGGACTTCAGGTACTGCTGCTCGGTGTGATTGCGCGGCCGCGACGGATCGTCGAGCGTGCGGCCCTGGGCGATGCAGACGCGGGTCTCGTGCGCCTCGTAATCCGCGGACTCGAGAAAGCAGACCTCGTTCGTCGCGACGAGCGGCACGCCGGTCTCGGCGGCGAAGGGCACGGCCCGCTCGAGATACTCGGCCTCGTTCGGCCGGCCGACGCGCTGGCACTCGACGTAGAAGCGATCCGGCATCGACGTGCGCCAGAAGTCGAGGATCTCGAGCGCCCGGTCGCGGCGGTTCGCGACGAGGGCCTTGCCGAGCTCGCCGAGCTGCGCGCCCGACAGCGCGATCAGCCCGTCGAGCGAGGCCGGCTCCAGCCAACCCTTAGGCAGCAGCGCACGGCCGCTCGAGTCGGCCCGGGCATAGCTCTCCGTCAGCAGCCGGCTCAGGTTCCTGAAGCCGTCGGCGTTCGCGCAGAGCAGCGTCAGGCGGTGCGCCTCGCGCTCGTCGCGCTCGTCCGCGATCCAGACGTCCGCGCCGATCACGGGCTTGATGCCGCGCGCGATGGCCGCCTTGTAGAACTTGACCATCGCCGACACGTTGCCCTGGTCCGTCACGGCGACGGCCGGCATGGCGAGCCGCTCGACCGCGTCGACGAGGGGACCGACGCGCACCACGCTGTCCACGAGCGAATACTCCGTGTGCACGCGCAGGTGGACGAAAGGGACGGCGGCGGTCATGCGACGCCCTCGGTGCCGGAAGACGCGGAAAAGGGGTCAGGGCCCTTTTTCGATGCGTCGGCGGCGGAAAAGGGGTCAGGGCCCTTTTTCGATGCGTCGGCGGCAACACAGTCGTCGGCAGCGAAAAAGGGCCCTGACCCCTTTTCCGATGACCCCTTTTCCGGGCCCGGATCACCGCCGTCCGCTGGGAGCCCTGACCCCTTTTCCGCCTTTGGGAGCCCTGCCCCCGTTTCCGCCGCGCACGGCGCGAAGCTGCGCCGGTGGATCGGGCACGGCCCGAGACGGGCCAGCGCTTCGAGGTGCTGCGGCGTCGCGTAGCCTTTATGGCGATCGAAACCGTAGTGCGGGTAACGCCTGTGCCAGCGGCGCATCAGCCGGTCGCGGCACACCTTCGCGAGAATCGACGCGGCGCTGATCGCCGGCACGAGATCGTCGCCGCCGACGATCGCCTCGAGCAGGTAGCGGCGCGGATGGGTCTCGAACCTCGGCAGCTGGTTGCCGTCGATCCGCACGAGCTCGGGCACGACACGCAGCCGCAGCACCGCGCGCTCCATCGCGAGCATCGTCGCCTTCAGGATGTTGATCGAGTCGATCTCGTCGGGCCCGGCGTAGCCGAGCGCGAAGGCGAGCGCGCCGGCGCGGATGTCGCGCGCGAGGCGCACGCGCTCGGCCGCGGTCAGCCGCTTCGAGTCCTTCAGCCCGTCGATCGGGCGGCGCGGGTCCAGCACGACGGCCGCCGCGACGACCGGCCCCGCCAGCGGGCCGCGGCCGGCCTCGTCGACGCCCGCGACGGCCGCATCCTCTGCGACGAAGTCGAACGGCAGGTTCGTGGCATTCATGCGTCCAGCGGCTGTTGTCCGAGTTCTTGCCCCGCGCGCCGCCCGCGGGCCGCGAGCAGCTCCAGCACCGCATCCGCCGCGCCCGCGTTCGCGTCGCGGCGCAGCTCCCGGTGCACGGACTCGAACGCATGATACCAATCCGGATCGAGCGAGCGGCCGTCGAGACAGCCGAGCAGCGCGGGGCCGAGCACGGTCGGCCGCACGTTGTCCTGCAGAAACTCCGGCACGACGCCGCGGCCGGCCAGCAGGTTCGGCAGCGAGAAATGCGGCAGCCGGCTGACGCCGAGCCGGCGCGCGATGCCGTAGGTCAGCGGCGCGACCTGGTAAGCCACGACCATCGGCCGCTTCAGCAGCATCGCCTCGAGGCTCGCCGTGCCGGAAGCCGTCAGCACCGCGTCGGCCGCCGTCATGACCTCGCGCGTGCGGCCGGTGAAATAAAGCGGCGGCGGATCGAGGCGCATGTCTCCGACCGCTTTCGCGAACGCGGCGCCCATCTCCGCGCTCGCGAGCGCGACGGCGCAGCGCGTGCCGGGCCGCTCGTGCTGTAGCCACGCCGCCGCGCCGAGGAACGGCCGCGCGAGCCGTGACACCTCGGCGCGGCGGCTGCCCGGCAGCAGCGCGATCAGCTGGCCCTCGCCGCGGATGCCGAGCGCTTCGCGCGCCGCGGCGCGGTCGACCGTCGGCGCGATCGCGTCGGCGAGCGGATGGCCGACGAAACGCGCGTTGACGCCGTGCTCGGCGTAGAAGTCCGCCTCGAAAGGCAGCACGCACAGCACGAGATCCGCGGCCGCGCGCATGGTCTCGACGCGGGACTGCCGCCAGGCCCAGATCTGCGGGCTCACGTACTGCACCGTAGCGATGCCGGCGCGGCGCAGCGCGGCCTCGACGGGCACGTTGAAGTCCGGCGAGTCGATGCCGACGAAGACATCCGGCGGATCCGCCCTGAGCCGCGCGACCAGCTCGCGGCGAATCCGGAGCAGCCGCGGCAGGTG
>JAFGNC010000352.1 GCA_016927175.1 Gammaproteobacteria bacterium
CGTCGGCTCGAAGCGGTTACCGAAAGTGTCGCTGTAGTCGGCGACACGGCGCTCCCACCGCAGCCCCGCCGTCAGGTCCGCGCGCTCCGTCAGGGCGAAGTCGAGCTGCCCGAACAGCGCGAAATTGGTCGCGTCGTACTGCGTCTGCCCCGGGTCGTTCAGCGTGCAGGGCGTACAGAACACGCCGTCGTCGTAGACGCCGGTCGTCAGCCGGTCGTTGGATTCGTCGAGGTCGAGGACATAAACGCCGGCCAGCCAGTCGCCGCGGCCGTTCGCGATGGCGCCGGGCTCCGACAACAGCCTGACCTCCTGGTTGTACGTCCGCCGCTCGCGCTCGTTCGTCGCGAAGTAGTCGTAGACGTACGGTGCCCAGTACTCGTCGTTGCCCCAGTCCGCATCGAAGCTGAAGGTCGCGTCCGTGTCGTTCACGCCCGTGATGCTGACGACGTCGAAGCGGTCGAGATCCGCCGTCAAGCGGACCGAGCCCGCGACCGAGCGCTGAGCGTCCTGCCCCGGATTGTCGGAGTACACGTCGAAGCCGTTGTCTACGGCCCATGCGTCGTAGCCGTTGTCCATGTCGAGGTACAGCGCCGTCGCTTCGATGTCGAGGCGGTCGCTCGGCGCGAAAACGAGCTTCGCGCGCGTCGTCAGCTCGTCGCGGCCGTACGTGTCGTCGCGCCCGAGGAAAACGTTGTCCCGGAAGCCGTTGCTCTCGTACTGATGGACGGACACCCTGTAGCCGGAGTTCTCGCCGAGCGGCCCGCCGACCGCCGCACCGACCGCGCGCGTGTCGTCGCTGCCGCCGGTCAGCTCGAAGTCCGCCGACAGCTGCTCCGTCGGCTCCGCCGAGCGCATGTAGATCAGGCCGCCGAGCGCGTTAGCGCCGTAGCGCGTGCCCTGCGGCCCGCGCAGCACCTCGACCCGATCGACGTCGAACAGCGTTGCGACGCCGCCGAGCGCGGAGAAGTCGATGTCGTCGATCAGGAAGCCGACGGATGGGTTCGGCGCGCCTTCGTATTGCTCGAGCTCGCCGATGCCGCGCAGCTGGAAGTAGCGCGCTCTCGAGCCCTCGCCCGACCAGTTCAGGTTCGGCACGAGCAGCGTCACTTCCTCGAAGTGCTGCAGCGTCGCGGACTCGAGCACGGCGCTGTCGAGCACGGAGACGCTGGTCGGCAGCGCCTGCGCGTCGGCTTCACGGAATTGCGCCGTGACGACGATCTCCTCGAGCACGGCATCGGACTGCGCGATGGCCGCGGCGGGCACGGCGAGCGAGACCGCAGCGGCGAGGACTGCGACGGCCGCGGGGGAGCGTTCACGGGAACGCGCGGATGGACGATTCATTGCGGATCTCCTCTCGTGAGCGAGATCCGGTGTATAGCGACGGGGATGACGAGGAAGAGATTTCCAGTCCCTACGCCGGCACTAACCGGATCAGGTTCAAAGGGTTAGCCGGCCACCGCCGGCTTCTCAGGCCTTTCGGCCACCCCTCGGATTCGAAGCCCGGTAATGATAGAGCAATCGTTCCGCGGCGAGAAGGACCGCGCGTTCCACGCACCGCTATCGCGACGGCTGGCGCATTCACCCGTGCCGCGGTGCCCCCCGCCCCGCTCGTGAGTAGACGAAAAGAAAGGCCGGCGCGGGACAGCCCGGCCGGCCTTCGAGTCGGCGACAGCGCCTGCGCTTCGGTCAGTCGAAGAACATCCGGAGCCCGACGCCGACCTCGCGCGGACGGTCCACGGTGCCGAAGTCGAACTGCCAGATGTTGTGCAGGAAGCCCGAGTTGATGTTGTACTCGTCGAGCAGGTTGGTCCCGAAGGCGCTGATCTCGTAATTGCCGCTCGCCGGCGTGTACGCGACGCGCGCATTCATCAGCCACCAGTCGCCGGCCTCGTAGTCACGCGGCACGCCGTACGCGTTCTGACGCAGCGACGGCGTGTCGGAACGCCAATAGTCGCCCGTGTAGCTGGCGTCGAGCCGGTACATCATCGAGCCGCCGTTCGCGAGGTCGTCGTCGTACTGCACGCCGAAATTGTAGGTCTCGTCGGGCGCACGCGAGAACTCGGTGTTGAGCGACACGGCCGGGCTGCGCGAATCGGTGTACTTCGTATCGAGGAAACCGAGGTTCGCCTGCAGCAACAGATTGTCGGTGGCCGCGTAGCTGAGCTCGAGCTCCAGTCCTTCCGCCGTCGCGCTCGCGGCGTTCTGCGGCACCAGCTCGGTGATCTCCTGGCCGGTCGCGCGGTCGAGGACCGTGGCGGCGAGCTGAATGCCGATCCAGTCCGTCGAGAACAAGGTCGCGTTGAAGCGCAGGCGGCCGTCCAGCAGGTCGGAGCGCAGACCGATCTCGGTGTTCTCGATCGTCTCAGGGTCGTAGGCGATTTCCACCGGCCCGAGGCTGTCCGAGTAGGTCGCGAGGCCGCCCGAGTTGAACCCTTCGGTGTACCCGGCGTACAGCATCAGGTTGTCGTTGAGCGCCCAGCTGCCCGCCACGCGGATGGTATCGGCGTCGAACGCGACCTCCTGGCTGCCCGGGATCCGGATCCCGTCGTAAACGCCGCCGCGCGTCCACTCCTGGTTCGTCATCAGAGGCTTCGGCGCCGTGATGCCGGCCGCGACGCCCGCCTCGACGTCGAACTGATACTGCTCCTCGGTCTGGTCGTGGTAGCGGTAGCCGAGCGTCAGGTCGAATCGCTCGGTGAGCCCGATCACGACTTCGCCGAACACGGCGTATCCGTCGACGTCGTTGCCGCTCAGGCGATCGCCCGCAGGCGGCCTGGCGCCGGTCGCGAGGGCGCCCACCCATCCGAGCCCCGGGTAGATCGGGGACAGCGTCGCGTCGCAGGGCACGGGCCAGCCGTCGACGCTGTTCGGGTCGAGACCCAAGGCGCTGAAGTCGACGCCGACGTCCGCGGGCGTACGCTCGGTGCACGCCGGGTGAGTCAGGATGTCGTTGGCGTACGAGAACGGCTGCTCCTGTCCGTAGCTCGAGACGTCCTCCCACTCCCGCATCGACCAGGCCGGATTGCGGTTACGGCCCTCCTGATCCCAGTAGTACACACCCCCGACCCACGTGAAGCGGTCGTTGCCGCCGGTGAGCTGGATCTCGTGGCTCGTGACTTCCGTCTCGGTATTGAAGTAGTCGATATAGAAGTTGAACTCGCCGCTGTCCCAGTCGTTGTAGATGCGGCTGTCGACGTAGGTGTGACCGACCAGATACTGGAAATCGACGCTGTCCGTCAGGCCGACGGTCAGGTCGATGGTCTGCTGCTCGAGCTCCTGGCGGTTGGGCACCGTGATCTCGGACGTCGACTCCCATTCGGTCAGCTGCCCGCCCGGCCAGCCGGCGCACGCGAAGTCGCAGTTCCAGCGGCCGCCGCTCGCGATGTCGTAGGCCTCGGCGAGACCGACCTGGAAGCCCGAGTTCCACGCGACCTGCGGCTCGATCCACGTCTGCACACGCGGCGCGCTCGAGACGATGTCGTCGCTCTGCGCATTGAAGCGCAGCTGCACGCGGTCGCTCGGCTCCCAGATGAAGTCCGCTCGAATGACCTCGTCCTCGAAGCCGCCGGTCTTGAAGCCGGTGGTCTTGCTCGTGATGTAGCCTTCACGATCGTAGCTGCCGAGCGTCCAGCGCGAGCGGAAGTTTTCCGTGAACGGAAGGTCGACCGAAGCTTTCAGGTCGCGGCGATCGTAGCTGCCCGCCGTCAGGTCGACCTGGGCCCCGAACTCCTCGGCCGGCGGCGCCGTGTACAGGCGGATCGCGCCGCCCGTCGAGTCGCGCCCGTACAGCGTGCCCTGCGGACCCCGCAGCACCTCGACCCGCTCGAGCTCGACGAACTCGCGCAGCAGCAGGCCATTGTTCGACACCTGCCAGATGCCGTCGACGTAGACGCCGACGTTCGGGATGCCGCGCATCGTGAACGTCGCGGTGGCCGTGCTGACGTTGTTGCCGCCGATCACGACGTTCGGGACGACCGCGTTCAGGTCCTCCATGTTCTCGATGTTCTGGGCCTCGAGGTTCTCGCCGCTCAGCGCCACGACGGCGAGCGGAACGTCCTGCAGGCTGAGCTCCTGGCGTGTCGCCGTAACGACGATCTCCTCGAGCGCCGCTCCCTCCTGTTGCGCCATCGCGACGCCCGAAACAAATGCACTCTGACCGACCAGCGCCGCCGTGACGGCGACGTGAATGCGCTTTTTCTGCATGACTCTTCCCCGTATGAAAACTGTAGTTTCGCCGCAACAGACCTGAGCTGCAGCCCCCCTTCTGCGCTGGAATGTAGGGCCGTTAGTTCAGATATGTCAACCATCTCTGCTCAATCTGCAATCTTGCTCACGCGACCGCCGGGGCGTCGCGTTCGTCGTACACACGACTTCGGGTGCCGCCCGGCGGCGCTTCCGGCGGTTGCCGGCGCGGGCAGGAGGCGGAGGAGCGGAAGCAGCGCGCTGGCCGAGGAGGAAAGCAGGGCCGGCACAGCGCCTTGATTTTCCTGGATTCGAACGCCGGCGCCGAGCCTCGGGCGGAACGCCGACGGCCGTGCGCGGGTATGAAGAGAGACTATGCGGTGCCGGGCAGGCCGTCCGGAACCGGCGCGGGGCGTCGACGGGCGCCGGGCCGCCGGGCAGTCACTCCTTCAGGCGCGGCATCAGCTCCGCAAAATTGCAGGGCCGCGTGCGGTAGTCGAGTTGCGCATTCAGGATCCTGTCCCAGCCCGTCGCGCAGGCGTTCGACGAGCCCGGCAGGCAGAACACGAACGTGCCGTTCGCGACCCCGCCGAGGCAGCGGGACTGCAGGCTCGACGTGCCGATCTCGTCGAACGACACGGCGCGGAACATCTCGCCGAACCCCTCTATCTGCTTGTCGAGCAGCACCGACACCGCTTCCGGAGTGCCGTCACGCCCGGTGACTCCGGTGCCGCCGGTCGTGATCACGACCTCGACGTCCGGATCGGCGATCCATTGCGACACGACCGCGCGGATCGCGTAGACGTCGTCGACGACGATGCGCCGGCCGGCCAGCCGATGCCCGGCAGATTCGAGCCGCTCGACCAGCAGCGCGCCGGATTTGTCCGTGGCTTCCGTGCGCGTGTCGGAGACCGTCAGCACGGCGATTCCGAGCGCGATGAACTCCCTTTCCGTTCCGGCCATGGTTCAGACTGCGGATCGAGCGGCGGAGGCACGCGCCGGCCGTGATCGGGCGATTCCTTTATAGAGGCGAGCTAACTGCATCCGGAATGCCAGAGCTCTTCCATGGCGACCATGGCCGGATCGGCTCATGTGCAGCCCGCCGGCGTCAG
>JAFGNC010000353.1 GCA_016927175.1 Gammaproteobacteria bacterium
GGCTCTGCATCTCCATGAGGCGACTGCGCGTGCGCTCGAATTCGTGCGTGAGCTTCTCGCCCTGGTAGATGTCGGCGACCGGCGCATCCGCCGACAGGATCAGCTTGACGCGGCGGTCGTAGAACTCGTCGACCAGCGCAATGAAGCGCCGCGCCTGGTTCTCGAGCGTCCGGTCGAACTGCGGCACGTTCGACAGCAGCACCGTGTGGTACAGCTTCGACAGCTCGATGTAGTCGTCCTGGCTCCGCGGTCCGTCGCAGACCTGCGGGAAATCGAACCAGATCACGCCGTCGGAGCATCGCAGGTATTCGATCGGCCGGTTCAGCACCTCTATCCGGCCGTCCTGATCGACGCCCTCCGGCGCGATCCTGTGGAAATAGCCGTCGAGCCGCCGCCAGGCCTCGTCGTCGCTCGGGCATGCGTAGACATCCGCCGTCTCGAGGAACTGCAGCCGGTAATCCAAATCGCCGCCGACGTGCACGACCTCGCTGTGCTCGCGGATCAGGCCGATCGTCGGCACGAAACGCTGCCGCTGCAGGCCGTTACGGTACAGCTCGCCGGGCTCGAGGTTCGACGTCGTGGCCAGGGAGACTCCGCGCTCGAACAGCGCCGCAAACAGCCCTCCGAGGATCATCGCGTCGGCGATGTCGTTGACCGCGAGCTCGTCGAAGCACAGGACGCGCGTCCGCTCGGCAAACCGCTCCGCGACGAGCTCGAGCGGGTTTTCGTTCTGCCGAAACCGCTTCAGATCGTCGTGCACGATCGCCATGAAGCGGTGAAAGTGCAGCCGCAGCTTGTCGTCGAAGGGCAGCGCGGCGAAAAAAAGGTCCATCATGAACGTCTTGCCGCGCCCGACGCCGCCCCACAGATAGACGCCGCGGGCCGGCGCGATCGGCCGCCTGGCTAGCCGCGCCACGCGGCGCCGCCAGCCGCGCGGCGGCGGCCCGCCGGCGACGAGATCGCGATGCAGGCGCTCGAGCCTCTGCATCGCCTGCTCCTGCGACGCGTCCGCGACGACCTGCCCGGCGGCGACGCGGCGCCGGTATTCCGCGAGCGGAGTCGTCACGATTCGAGCTCTGGCCGGTTGCGGAAGTGCTCGAGCGATTCGGGGTTCGCGAGCGCGTCGGTGTTGCCGAGCGCCTCACCGTGAATCGCGGCGCGCGCCGCGAGCTCGGAGATCTTGCCGTTCAGCGTGCGCGGGATGTCCGCGACCTCGATGATCTTTGCCGGCACGTGCCGGGGGCTCGCGTTGCGCCGCAGCGCGTCGCGGATCGCCGCCTCGAGCTCCGCGTCGAGGCGGAAGCCCTCGTTCAGGCGCAGGCACAGCACGATGCGCGTGTCGCCGTCCCAGCTCTGCCCGACGGCGCAGCTCTCGGCGACCGCCGGGAACTCCTCGACGATCCGGTAAATTTCGGCCGTGCCGATGCGCACGCCGCCGGGGTTCAGCACGGCGTCCGAGCGGCCGTAGATCACGAGGCCTCCGTGCTCGGTCAGCTCCGCATAGTCGCCGTGGTGCCAGACGCCCGGGAACTTGCGGAAGTAGGCGGCGCGGTACTTCGCGCCGTCCGCGTCGTTCCAGAAGCCGATCGGCATCGACGGGAACGGCGAGGCGCAGACGAGATCGCCCTTGCGGCCCTCCACGGCACGGCCGGACTCGTCGTAAATGTGCACGTCCATGCCGAGGCCGCGGCACTGTAGCTCGCCGCGATAGACGGGCAGCGTCGGATTGCCGAGGGCGAAGCAGGAGATGATGTCGGTGCCTCCGGCGATCGACGACAATTGCAGATCCTCCTTGATCGATCGGTACACGAATTCGAAGCTCGACGGTGCGAGCGGCGAGCCCGTCGACAGCACGCTGTCGAGGCTCGGCAGCTCCACGTCGCGCAACGGCTCGTAACCGGATGTCTCGAGCGCGGCCAGATATCGGGCGCTCGTGCCGAATACGTTGATCCGTTCCTTTGCGGCGAGCCGCCACAGCGCGCCCGGGTCCGGGTACAGCGGAGCGCCGTCGTACAGCACCAGCGTCGCGCCCGACGCAAGCGCCGAAACGAGCCAGTGCCACATCATCCAGCCGCAGGTTGTGAAGTAGAACACGACGTCGCCCGGCCCGATGTCCGTGTGCAGGATGTGCTCTTTCTGATGCTGGAGCAGCGTCCCGCCGACGCCGTGCACGATGCACTTCGGCGCGCCGGTGGTACCGGAAGAATAAAGGATGTACAGCGGATGCGAGAACGGCACGGCGACCGGATCGAGCTCGGGCGCGCCGCCCGCGACGAGATCGTCGTAGCGGTGCGCCCGCTCGATTCCGTCGAGGCTCGGCCGCGCTTCGACGAAGCCGACGACGACGACGGCCGCAAGCTCCGGCAGCGCCTCCGCGACGCGGCGCACGCTCGGCAGCGAGTCGATGCGCTTGCCGTTATAAGAGTAGCCGTCGGCCGCGATCAGCACCTTCGGCTCGATCTGGCCGAAGCGCTCGAGCACGCCGGCCGGGCCGAAGTCCGGCGAGCACGACGACCACACGGCGCCGAGGCTGGCGGCCGCGAGCATCGCGGCGACCGTTTCCGGCACGTTCGGCATCAGCCCCGCGACGCGGTCGCCCGGGCCGACGCCGAAAGACGCGAACGCTGTCGCGAGCGCCGCGACCTGGCGGCGCAGCTCGTCGCGGCTGATCTCGGCGCGCTCGCCCGACTCGCCGACCGCGATGAGCGCCGGCGCGACGTGCTCCGGCCGCAGCAGGTTCTCCGCGAAGTTCAGCGTGGCGCCTTCGAACCAGCGCGCGCCCGGCATCCGGTCGAAGTCCTCGACGACGCTGCGCCAGCGGGTCGCGTACCGGACGTCGGCGAAGTCCGAGACGGCCGCCCAGAACTCGTCCGGCTTCTCGACGCTCCAGCGGTGCAGCGCGGCATAGCCGTCGGCGCCGACGCGCCCGCGGTGCATCTCGGCGAAGCGGTGCATTCGGCTGCCGCCAGCGCGTTCCGCGGACGGTGTCCAGATCGGACGGCTCGGCGTCGGGTCGGTCACGGCAAAGTTTCGATCGCGGGGAAGGGTCGGAAAATCGTCACGGAAGGGCGATGTTACAATGCCTCGAGGAAGGCGGCAGCTCGCCGCATCCCCGGCCGGGAGTTCGCGGCCCGGTTTCGGTTCCCCGTCTTCGTCATTTTGTATCGTCTGCGATTGCGCCTCTAATAACGAATACGATTCAGGGCGGGCGACACCGATGTCAGCGGATCAGACAGCTCCGGCGCGCGAGACGATGGATTTCGACGTCGTCGTCGTCGGAGCAGGCCCCGCGGGCCTCGCCGCCGCGTGCCGGCTCGGGCAGCTCGGCGCCGAGACGGGCGGGGGGCTCTCCGTCTGCGTCGTCGACAAGGCCGCGGACGTCGGCGCGCACATCCTGTCCGGCGCCGTGATCGAGACCCGCGCGCTGGCGGAGTTGTTTCACGATTACAAGGGCCTCGGCGCGCCCGTCGACGTCGACGTGGTGCGCGATCGGGTCCGGTGGCTGCTCGGCCCCGAGAAGAGCGTCGACGTGCCGAATTTCCTGGTGCCGGCGCCGCTGCACAACCGCGGCAACGCCATCGTCAGCCTCGGGCAGCTGTGCCGCTGGCTCGCGGAGCGGGCGGAGCTGCTCGGCTGCAACGTTCTGCCGGGCTTTGCCGCGGCCGAGATCCTGTACGACGAGCGCGGCCGTGTCGCCGGCGTCGTGACGGGAGACATGGGGCGCGCGCGTGACGGCTCGGAGAAACCGAATTATCAGCCGGGGTTCGAGCTCAGAGCCAAGTACGTGATCTTCGCCGAAGGCTGCCGCGGCCACCTGGGCCGGCAGCTCGAGCGGCGCTTCGGCCTGAGGAAGGGGAAGGACCCGCAACACTACGGGCTCGGGCTCAAGGAAGTCTGGGAAGTGGACGCATCCGCCTACCGGCGCGGCGAGGTCGTGCACACGATCGGCTGGCCCCTCGACAACGCAACCGACGGCGGCGGGTTCCTTTATCACGCCGAAGAGGGCCGCGTGTCGATCGGTTTCGTCGTGTCGCTCGGCTACCGCAACCCTCATCTGAACCCGTTTGCCGAGTTCCAGCGGTGGAAGCATCACCGCGCGATCGAGCCCGTGCTGCGCGGCGGCAAGCGCATCGCTTACGGCGCCCGTGCCGTCAACAAGGGCGGGCTCGCGTCGCTGTCGGAGCTCGTCGTGCCGGGCGGGCTGCTGGTCGGCTGCGAGGCCGGCTTCCTGAACGGCGCGAAGATCAAGGGCACGCATACGGCGCTCAAGACCGGCATGCTCGCGGCCGAAGCGATCTTCGCCGCGCTCGCGCGCGGCGACGGCGGGGGCCACGAGCTGCACGAGTACACGCGCAGCGTCCGGGCCTCCTGGGTCTGGGACGAGCTGCACCGGGCGCGCAACTTCAGCGCCGGCTTCGCGAAGCTCGGGCGGCTCGGCGGCGCGGCCCTCGCGTTCGTGGAGCACAATCTGCTCGGCGGGCGCACGCCTCTGACGCTGCACGATCGAGTGCCCGATCACGCGAAGCTCGCGCATGCCGCCGATGCGCCGGTGATCGCGTACCCGGCGCCCGACGGCGTGATCTCGTTCGACCGGCTGTCGTCGGTGTACCTCGCGAACACGCAGCATGACGAGGATCAGCCGGTCCACCTCGTGCTCGGCGATCCCGAGTTGCCGATCGAGCGCAACCTGCCTTTGTATGCCGAGCCGGCGCAGCGGTACTGCCCGGCTGCCGTCTACGAGATCGTGACGGAGGCGGACGGCTCCCCGCGCTTCCGGATCAACGCCGCGAACTGCGTCCACTGCAAGGCCTGCGACATCAAGGATCCGGCGCAGAACATCACCTGGGTGCCGCCGGAGGGCGGCAGCGGGCCGACCTACTCGGCCATGTAGCAAGGCGGCCGGGCGGACGGCGGCGGGTTCAGGCGACGATGTCCCCGGCGGGAACGGCATCGGCGCGCCGGGACGCGGCGCCGAGATCCGGCTCGGCCATGTGCTCGAGCATGACCGCCCGCGTCGCGAGCAGCAGATCCCTCGCCGTGTCGTAGGCTTCGGCCGCGAGCGGCGGGCAGATCCTGACGGACAGCGGCCCCGGGGCCGGCAGCGCGGCGCCCGACGGCAGCTTGCGGCGGGCGCCGGTGACGACCGCCGGCACGATCGGCACGCGGGCGCGCCATGCCGCGCCGAAGGCGCCCGGCTGGAAGGGCTTGAGCCCTTCGGCCGCATCGAACGTGCCTTCCGGAAACAGCGCCAGCGCGTCGCCGTTCAGCGCCGACGACACGAGCCGCCGCACGGTCTGGTGCCGGTGCCGCGCGTCGGCGCGGTCGACGAAGCGCGAGCCGAGCCGCTTCAGGATGAAGCCCGCGAGCGGCATGAACGACATCTCGTGCTTGATCAGGAAAGTGAAGGTCGGCGGCAGCGCGGCGGTCAGGATCAGCCCGTCCAGATAGCTCGAATGGTTCGCGACGACGACGCAGGCGCCGTCGGCTGGCATCTGCCCCTCGACCCGGACCGGGCTGCCGATCAGCCGGAAGAACAGCCGGGCGGCGGCCTTCGCGGCGCGGCGTCGCCGGGCGAGGCCGGGCGTGAGGCCCAGCACTGCCGCGAGCGGCAGCACGACGCTCAGCAGCGCCGTCCACGCATAGCAGCCGTACAGAACGCGGGCGGCGGTGCCCGCAATTGCGGTAGGTCGCACGGTTATGTAAAAACCGCCGTGGCGGCGTGAGAAGCCGAACTACGACTGTGTTTCGTTTTCTGTGACACGTTTCTCTTTATGTTAATGCCGCCGGTGATTTGTGACGCCGGTCACGCCTCGCACTTTTTTGCGTCCCGCATACTCGATCGCGCAACGAGAACCGAACGAAGCTGGCGTCAACTGCAATGTCCTGAATTATATAGCTTTCCGCAAGAAATCCACGGGACATCAACAGCACGCGCCTGTTTTGGCGATCCGCAGCGGTGCACGGTGCTTTGCCGCGCTGCCGAGCAGGGATTCGCGACCTTGATAGACGTTTTTAAATGGCGCATAACTTTTTGCATACAGGACCGGCAGAGGCGCGCGGAGCGCCGCCCAGGGAATCGAGAGTGCTGATCGATCGATTCCTGGACGCGATTTGGATGGAGCGCGGCCTGTCGGAAAACACGTTGGGCGCCTATCGTGCTGACCTCCTCGCATTGAACCAGCGGCTCGAGGAGCGCGAAGTCGAGCTGCGCGGCGCCCGGCGGGCGGACGTGCTCGAGTATATCGCCTGGCGAGTCCAGGGCGGCGCGAAGCCTCGGTCCACGGCTCGTCAGCTGTCGAGCTTCAGAAGGTTCTACCGTTATCTGCTGCGCGAGGGGCTGATCGGCGAGGATCCGACGGCCCAGATCGCCATGCCGAAGATCGGCCGGTCGCTGCCGCAGTCGCTGACCGAGGGCGAGGTCGAGGCGCTGCTGGCCGCGCCTAACGTGACCGAGCCGCTGGGCCACCGCGACCGCGCGATGCTCGAGGTGCTGTACGCGACGGGCGTGCGGGTCTCGGAGCTGATCAATCTGAAGATGACGCAGCTGAACCTGAATCAGGGCGTGCTGCGGATCATCGGCAAAGGCGATCGGGAACGGCTGATCCCGCTCGGCGACGAGGCTCAGGACTGGCTGCGCGAGTTCATCGCGGGCCCCCGGATCGAGATCCTGCTCGAGCGTCAGACAGACTACCTTTTCCCGACGCGGCGCGGCGATCGCATGACGCGACAGGCCTTCTGGCACATCATCAAGCGCTACGCGAAGAAGGCCGGCATCGACAAGAAGCTGTCCCCGCACACCGTCCGGCACGCTTTCGCGACCCATCTGCTGAACAACGGCGCGGACCTGCGCGTCGTGCAGCTGCTTCTCGGCCACAGCGACGTCTCGACGACCCAGATCTACACCCACGTCGCCCGCGAACGCATGAAGGAGCTGCACAGCCGGCACCATCCGCGGGGGTAGCCCCGGCGGCGGTCCGGCGGTCCGGCCGAAAGGGCAGGTCCCCGGCGCCCGCGCCTTTGCTAGAATCGCCGATAAGCGGCTCGAAGGGTTCGAGCCCGAAGTCGGTGAGGAGACGCAGTGAACAAGTCCCGGTTCCTTTTGCCGTTGGGGTTCTTCCTGGCGACCGCGGTCGCGGACGAGAGTGCGCCGCTGAGCAAGGAAGAGCTGGCGGAGAAGCTGAATGGCGTCGAAGTCTCCGACATCACCGAGTCTCCGCTCGACGGGGTCTACCAGGTTGCAGTCGGCTCGAACGTCGCGTACGTGACCGCCGACGGCCGCTACCTGATCCAGGGCGAGCTGTACGACCTGTCGACCAGCGAGAATCTGACCGAAGTCAGCCGCTCGAAGGCGCGCGTAGACATGCTCGGCAGCGTCGAGCGCGACGAGATGATCGTGTTCTCGCCGCCTGACGGCGAGGTCAAGCACACGATCACGATCTTCACCGACATCGACTGCGGCTACTGCCGCCAGTTCCACCGCGAGATCGAGCAGGTCAACGCGCTCGGCATAGAGGTGCATTACCTGTTCTATCCGCGCACCGGCCCCGACACCGAGTCCTGGGCCAAGGCCGACAAGGTCTGGTGCGCGAGCGACCGCAACACCGCGCTGACGCGGGCGAAGCTCGGGGGTGAAGTGCCGGACGCCGAATGCGAGGAGACGCCGGTCGACGAGCACTTCGAGCTCGGCAACATGGTCGGGGTCCGTGGCACGCCGGCGGTCTTTGCGGAGAACGGCGAGCTGCTCGGCGGCTACCTGCCGCCGCAGACCCTGGCCGCCAGGCTCGAAGAGCTGGCGCCCTGAGCCTGCAGCCGCGCTGACGACGGCCCGGGCCGCTCGCGCCGATGGAGTGGATCGCTTCGCCCGAGGCGTGGGTCGCGCTCGCGACGCTGACGCTGCTCGAGATCGTCCTCGGCGTCGACAACATCGTCTTCATCTCCGTGCTGGTCGGGCGCCTGCCCGAAGCGCAACGCCAGCGCGCCCGCCTGCTCGGGCTCGGGCTCGCGATGGGCACCCGCATCCTGCTGCTGTTGGTCATCACGTGGATCATGCGGCTGCAGGCGGAGCTTTTCACCGTGCTCGACGTCGGCATCTCGGGCCGTGACCTGATTCTGATCGCGGGCGGCCTGTTCCTGCTGGCCAAGGCGACGCTCGAGATTCACCACTCGCTCGAAGGCGTGGACGAGGGCGGGCACGAGGCCCGGGCGGCGAGCTTCGTGTCCGTGCTCGTCCAGATCGCGCTGATCGACATCGTATTCTCGCTGGATTCGGTCATCACGGCCGTCGGCATGGCCGAGGACGTCGCGGTCATGATCATCGCGATCGTGATCGCGGTCGGCGTCATGATGTTCTCGGCCGGCGCGATCGGCCGGTTCGTCGACGCGCACCCGACGGTCAAGATGCTGGCCTTGAGCTTCCTCGTGCTGATCGGCGTCACGCTGATCGCCGAAGGTATCGACCTGCACATCCCGAAGGGTTACATCTACTTCGCGATGTTCTTCTCGGTCTCCGTGGAGATGCTGAATCTGCGGCTGCGCCGCCGCCGGGCGCCGGTGCATCTGCATCGGCGCGCGCCGTCACCCGAATAGCCGCCCGGGGTCGTACGGGGCGCACGATGGCGCGGAAGCGGCGTGCCGCGCGGCGCCGGCGCCGCGTCGAGGCTCTTGCGGGCCCCATGTCGCGCGTCAGGTTCTGATGGTGCCGAGAGTCGGAGTCGAACCGACACGGGTGTTACCCCACCGGATTTTGAGTCCGGCGCGTCTACCAGTTCCGCCATCCCGGCCAATGACTTAGCGGAGAAACGTGCGCCAGGTTCCCGGCACAGTGTGCCAGATTATAAGGGTTTCAGTCGTGATACACACCGAGCAGGCAATGCAGTAACTCATGCAGTAACTCATGCCCGAGCCCGCGGGTGTCGTCGTCACCGACGTGGCGCGGCCGACGAGTCCAGATGTGACACACGATGGCCCCGCGATCGGCGGTTCGGCAGCTTGCCGGGGAAGCCCTTTGCGCTTCCCTTTTGACTAGAATGCCCGGCCGATGGATCGCCGCGACTTCAGTTACCAGCTCCCGCCCGAGTTGATCGCGCAGGTGCCTCTGCCCGAGCGCAGCGCGAGCCGCCTGCTCGTGCTAGACGGCGCGACCGGCCGGATCGAGGACAGGATGTTCACGGACCTCGTCGATCTGCTCCGGCCTCATGACCTGCTCGTGCTGAACGATACCCGCGTGCTGCCCGCGCGCGTTCTGGGGCGCAAAGCCTCGGGCGGCCAGGTGGAGCTGCTGCTCGAGCGCATCCTCGAGCCGCGCCGGGCGCGCGTCCACCTGCGCGCGAGCCGCAGCCCGAAACCGGGCAGTGAGCTGCAGCTGCCCGGCGGCGCGTCGGCTCTGGTCGAGGCGCGTGCCGGGGAGCTTTTCGACGTCGTCTTCGACCGCGACGTCGAGCCGTATCTGGTCGAGCACGGCCAGGTGCCGCTGCCGCCGTATATCGAGCGTGCGCCGGACGACTCGGATCGCGGCCGCTATCAGACGGTGTTCGCCCGCGAGGCCGGTGCCGTCGCGGCACCGACGGCGGGGCTGCATTTCGACGACGCGATGCTCGAGCGGCTCGAGCGCCGCGGCATCGAGCGGGCGTACGTGACACTGCACGTCGGCGCCGGCACGTTCGCGCCGGTGCGCGCCGAGCGGATCGAGGAGCATCGGCTGCACGCCGAGTGGGTCAGCGTCAAGGCGCCGTTGTGCGA
>JAFGNC010000354.1 GCA_016927175.1 Gammaproteobacteria bacterium
AAGTCGGTCCCCTTCAGCTGCGGCGAGAGCCGCACCCAGTCGAGCCCGTCCCGCTCGAACGTCTCGGAGACGGTGAAGCCCTCGCGCACCGCGCTGTCGCCGCTCAGCAGCATCGCCGGCGTTGACGCCGCGGCGTCGTCCATCGGCGTGACGGTGACCTGCTCGAGCTCGACGTCGTAGATCCAGATGTTTTTGGCGTCGGCAACGACCAGCTGCTCGTACGGCTCCTCGTAGCTCCAGCGGAACTCGTTGGGCCGGCGCAGCGTCAGCGTGCCCGATGCCGACTGCAGCACGCGCTCGTCGGCCGACCACAGCTTCTGCTCGAAACGCGCCTCGAGCGTCTCGACCTCGTCGAGGAAACGGTCGAGGGCGGCCGCGCCGTCGGGCTCGGCGGTATCTGACGGCTGCGGCAGGGCGGAGTCGGCTGCGAGCGACAGGGCGCAGACGAGCGACGCGGCGAACGGCGCAAGCGCCGGCCGCGGTTCACCCGACGCCGGCGAGCGGCGGCGCAAAAACCTCCGTGAGAGCATTCGACTGCCAGTCTCCAAAGATGCCGGCCTCCTCCATGTGTCGGCGATAGCGGCCGTGCCGGCCGTGTCGGTGGCGGCGCGAACCGCCGGCGCGGCCCGGAACGATCACCGGCGGGCCGCCGGACCGACCGTTCGGGCATCGCCCATGATCCATCCCGACGCGCTGATGCTAAAGTGGAACCCGGCCGCCGTCCAATCCGGGCCTGCCGCGGCCCGCGGCCCCCGCCGCGCTTGAACTTTCGCTGTCGCCGTGGGCACACACGACGTCGTGCCGACGATCGGCCGGCACCCTTGCGGGCCGAAACGCGGGCGACATCCATCGACGACGTCCGCTCAACCCAGAAGGCGCTCAACCGAGAGGCGCACAACCAGGAGGTGTGACATGGAACGAGCGTTGGCCAGCAGGCTGTTGCTGTTGCTCGGAACTTCGGTCGTGCTCGGGGCGTCCGCGCAGCCCGTCTACGACGACGACTACTTCATCGACAACGGCGCCGGCGACGACAGCGGAGACGACGACGGAAGCGGCGGGACCGACGACCGCAGCACCGCCACGATCTTCACCGCGACGCTGCACGGCTTCCAGGAGGTTCCGGCCATCTCGACGACCGGCCGCGGGACGTTCCGTGCCGAGATCGACGACGCCTCCAGCATGATCACGTATACGCTGAGCTACGACGGCCTCGAGGCCGCCGTGCAGCAGGCGCACATCCACGTCGGGCAGATCCTTACGAACGGCGGCGTCAGCGCGTTTCTGTGCTCGAATCTCGAAGAGGCGCCGCCGAACGTGCAGGCGTGCCCGGAGCCGCCGGCCGAGATCACGGGCACGATCATGGCGGAACAGGTCGTCGGGCCGGCCGATCAGGGCATCGCGGCGGGCGAGTTCGAGGAGCTCGTCGCGGCGATCCGCGCGCATGTGACTTACGCCAATGTGCACACGGAGACGTTTCCCGCCGGCGAGATCCGAGGGCAGCTCATCGCGCCACGAGATGACGATGACGATGACGATGACGGCGATGACGACGGCGCCGACGACTGACCGCCGATGACCGGGCGGGCCGGCGGCCGCTACCGGCCCGCTCAGTCCGCGTCCGGCGGCGGCGGCGCGAGGACCTCCCTGAAGCCGTTCGACTGCAGCGGCCCGACGATGCCGGCTTCCTCCATCGTCTCGACGAGCCGCGCGGCGCGGTTGTAGCCGATCTTGAGCCGGCGCTGGACGCCGGAGATCGAGGCCTTGCGCGTCTCGGTCACGATCCGGACGGCCTGGTCGTACAGCGCATCCTGCTCGCCGTCGAGCTCGCCGCCCCCGATGCCGTCCCCGCCGCCCGGGCCGTCCGCGGCCGGACCTTCGAGCACTTCGTCGATGTAGGTTGGCGAGCCGCTCGCGCGCAGCGCCTTGACGACGGCGTGGACCTCGTTGTCGGAGACGTACGCGCCGTGCACGCGCGTCGGGATCGACGTGCCGCCGGGCAGATACAGCATGTCGCCGTGGCCGAGCAGATGCTCGGCGCCGATCTGGTCGAGAATCGTGCGGGAGTCGACCTTGGCCGACACCTGGAACGCGATCCGGGACGGGATGTTGGCCTTGATCAGGCCCGTGATCACGTCGACCGACGGGCGCTGCGTCGCGATGATCATGTGAATGCCGGACGCGCGCGCCTTCTGCGCGAGCCGCGCGATGAACTCCTCGACCTTCTTGCCGACCGTCATCATCATGTCGGCGAGCTCGTCGATGATCACGACGATCAGCGGCAGCTGCTCGAGGTCGGGCGCAACGTCGTCCTCCAGCACCCGCTTGAAGGTCGGATCCTTCAGCGGCTCGCCCCGATCGGCGGCCTCGACCACCTTCTTGTTGTAGCCCGCAAGATTGCGCACCCCGACCCCCGCCATCAGCGCGTAGCGGCGCTCCATCTCGGCGACACACCAGCGCAGCGCGTTCGCGGCCTCCTTCATGTCGGTGACGACCGGCGCGAGCAGATGCGGGATGCCCTCGTAGACGGAGAGCTCCAGCATCTTCGGATCGATCATGATCAGCCGCACGTGTTCCGGCGTCGCCTTGTACAACAGGCTCAGCACCATCGCATTGATCGCGACCGACTTGCCCGAGCCCGTCGTGCCGGCGATCAGCAGGTGCGGCATCTTCGCGAGGTCGGCGACGATCGGCTGCCCTCCGATGTCCTTGCCGAGCGCGAGCGTCAGCGGCGATTTCAGCTCGTCGTAAGCCTCGGATTTGACGATCTCGCCGAGCGCGACGATCTCGCGCACCTCGTTCGGGATCTCGAGCCCGACGTGCGGCCTGCCGGGAATCACCTCGACGACGCGGACGCTGACCGTCGACAGCGAGCGCGCGAGGTCCTTCGCGAGATTCGAGATCTGGCTGACCTTGACGCCCGGCGCCGGCTGCAGCTCGAACCGCGTCACGACCGGCCCCGGGTGCACGGCCACGACCTCCACCTCGATGCCGAAGTCGTTGAGCTTGATCTCGACGAGGCGCGACATCGCCTCGAGCGCTTCCGCCGAATAGCCGCCCTCGCGCGCCGGCGGATCGTCGAGCAGCGACAGCGGCGGCAGCTCGTTCGACGACGCCGGCTCGAACAGCGGCACCTGCCGCTCGCGCTCGACGCGCAGGCTCGGCTCGACCTTGTCGACGACCGGCTCGATCCTCGGCGGAAGCCTCGCCGGCTTGGCCTTCTCCTTCGTCCGGGTCCGGGTGATCAGCTCCTGACGCTGCTGCCTCGCGCGCCGGCCGTCGAGCCACAGCCGCAGGCGCGCGGCCACGGCTCCGACGCCGTTCAGCGCCACATAGACGGAGCGGCCCGTGTAATCCATGACGGCGAGCCACGAGACGCCGGTCGCGAGCGACACGGCTCCGAGCCACAGGACCAGCAGCAGCACCGTGGCGCCGAGCGGCCCGAGCAGGTCGGCGAGCGAGCCGCCGACGACCTGCCCGAGCACGCCGCCGGCGGTCTCCTGCAGGTCCGGCGCGGAGAAGTGCAGCGTCGCGAGACCGGAGCTCGTCGCGACCGTCAGCACGAAGCCGATCGTTTTGTACAGCGTCGAGTGCTTCGGCGCCGTGATCTCGGCGCCGCGGAACACGTACACGCCGCCGAGCAGCACGAGGACGGGCACCAGGAACGCCGTCAGCCCGCACAGCAGGAACGCGACATCGGCGAACCACGCGCCGGCCGGTCCCATGCGATTCTCGACGGTGTCGCCTCCCGCCACGGTGAATGCCGGGTCCGACGGATCGTAGCTCAGCAGCGCCCACAGCAGGATCAGGCTCAATCCCGTCAGGACCCAGAACGCCGACTCTCTCAACCCTTTGATCCGCGGCACGAAAACGGCCTCCACGACCGCGTTTGTCTTTGCTCGTGTCAAGTGTTACCGGAAATACTAAGCTTAAGGCGCTGATTATACGTATGAGGCGCTTGGAGCAAAGCGCACCGACGACAACTCGGGAAACGCGCCGCGCAGCGGTCGCCGCGGCGGACCGAAGTTGGCGCAAGCCGCCGCGCGCGAGCTAAACTGAGCCGGCGCCCGAACGCCGTGCGCCCTTACAGTCATCGCCGAAACAGCCTCGCCACCGTTCACGCTGCGTACCGGCTCCCGCGCGGAGCCGAGCCGCCCACTCGACTCGATGGATCTCAAGCTCGACCGCGTCACCTCCATAGAAGACGTCGATCCCGCCTCCTGGAACGCGTTGGCGGGTACGCACCCGTTCCATCGTCACGAGTTTCTCGCGGCGCTCGAGCACAGCGGCGCCGTCGGCGCCGAAACGCCATGGCAGCCCTGCCACGTCACGGCCGTGGACGAGGCCGGCGTGCTCGTCGGCGCGCTGCCGCTCTACGTCAAATACGACTCGCTCGGCGAGTTCGTGTTCGACTGGAGCTGGGCCGACGCCTACGAACGCGCCGGCGGGCGCTACTACCCGAAGCTCGTCGCCGCCGTGCCGTTCACGCCGGCGACGGGGCGGCGCATCCTGACGCTCGACGGGCCGCGCCGAGCGGCCGTCGAGGACGGGCTGATCGACGCCGCGCGCGAGCTGCAGCGGGAGCTCCGCGCCTCGTCGCTGCACGTCCTGTTCCCGACCGACGAGGAGCGCGACAGGCTCGCGGCGGCCGGGTTCCTGATCCGCAAGAGCTGTCAGTTCCACTGGCACAATCGGGGCTACGGCGACTTCGACGAGTTCCTCGCGCAGTTCAGCTCCGCCAAGCGCAAGAAGGCGCGCCGCGAGCGGCGCCGGATCGCCGAGGCCGGCATCGGCTTCGAGCATCTGCGCGGGGACGCGCTCGACGCGAAGGACTGGGACTCGGTGTTCGAGTTCTATTCACGCACGTTCTGGCGCCGCGGCCGCCCGCCGTACCTGAACCGGGAGTTCTTCGACGAGGTCGCCCGCACGATGCCGGAGAATCTCGTCGTGATCCTCGCCCGGCACGGCCGAACGCCGATCGCGACCGCGATCTGCTTCCGCAGCGACGATGCACTGTACGGACGTTACTGGGGCAGCCTTGCCGATTTTCACAGCCTGCACTTCGAGGCATGCTATTACCAGGGTATCGAGTACTGTATCCGGCACGGGCTTTCGCTGTTCGAGCCGGGCACGCAGGGCGAGCACAAGATCAGCCGCGGTTTCACACCCACCGCGACCTGGTCCTGCCATGAGTTGAGCGACCCCGGCTTTCAACGCGCCGTCGAGGATTTTCTCGAGCGGGAAACGATGCACGTCGACGCATACATGGAGCACCTGAGAGATCACGTGCCCTACCGGCGCGGCGCGGGGGACGTCGAAACGTCATGAGCGCGATCCGCTGGCTTGCGGCTGGCACGGATTACGACAGCTTCCCGCCGCCGGACACGGCGCTGGACGAGCCGAACGGCCTGCTCGCGGCCGGCGGCGATCTGTCGCCGGAACGGCTGCTGATCGCGTACCGCAGCGGCATCTTTCCGTGGTACGAGCGCGGCCAGCCGATCCTGTGGTGGTCGCCCGATCCGCGGGCCGTGCTGCTGCCCGGCGAGCTGCGCGTGTCGCGCAGCCTGCGCCGGACGGTCAGGCGCGGCACGTTCCGGATTACGGCCGATACGGCTTTCGAGCGCGTCATCCGGGGCTGCGCCGGCCCGCGCAGCTACGGCACGGCGACGTGGATCACGAAGGAGATGGCGGCGGCGTATATCGAGCTTCATCGGCGCGGGTGGGCACATTCGTTCGAGGCGTGGGCCGGCGACGAGCTGGCGGGCGGGCTCTACGGCGTCGCCATCGGGCGCGTGTTCTTCGGCGAATCGATGTTCTCGCGCGCGACGGACGCGTCGAAGGCGGCCTTCGTCAGCGCGGTGCGTTACCTCGAGTCGAGGGCGTTCGAGCTGATCGACTGCCAGGTCGCGTCGGCGCATATGCGCAGCCTCGGCGCCACGGACATGCCGAGGCACCGGTTTCTCGCGCGGCTCGAAGCGCTGTGCGACGCGCCGCGTCCGGCCGCGTCGTGGACGTGCGATCATATGGGGTCGAGCCCGTGATCGACGTTTCGAGGTTCTTCCCCGGCAGGTGGAGGCCGTTTGCGGGTCCCAGTGGGGTTATGCAACAATGCGGCGCCCCAATCCGGCGGTAGTTGTTGTTTAGTGGCAAAAGAAGACGCAATTCAGCTCGAGGGCACGGTCATGGAGACCCTGCCCAATACCACGTTCCGAGTCGAGCTCGAGAACGGTCACGTCGTCACGGCCCATATTTCGGGCAAGATGCGGAAGAACTACATCAGGATCCTCAAAGGCGACAAGGTCACGGTGGAGCTGACCCCGTACGACCTGAGCAAGGGCCGCATCGTCTACCGGTCGCGCTGACTGCGCGCGTAATCCTCACGGCGCCGCGCGGCCCTCGGACGAGCCCCGCGCGGCTACTCGCGCAGGTGCTCGAGCTCCCGCGTCAACGGCTCCGGGACCAGCGTCAGGCTCTCGCCGTTCTGTGAGACGTCGACTCGCACGTGCCCGCCGTCGACGAGCTTGCCGAACAGCAGCTCCTCGGCCAGCGGCCGCTTGATGTGCTCCTGGATCACACGGGCCATCGGGCGTGCGCCCATCTTCTCGTCGTAGCCGCGCTCCGCGATCCAGGCCCTCGCCGCCGGCTCCAGCTCGATCGTCACGTTGTTCTTGTCGAGCTGCGCCTCGAGCTCGAGGATCAGCTTGTCGACGACGCGCGCGACGGACTTCGTATCGAGCGGCGCGAACTGGATGATCGCGTCGAGGCGGTTGCGGAACTCCGGCGAGAACATCCGCTTGATGACCTCCATCGCGTCGGTCGAGTTGTCCTGCTGCGTGAAACCGACCGACGTGCGGCTCATCTCCTGCGCGCCGGCGTTCGTCGTCATGACGATCGTGACGTTGCGGAAGTCCGCCTTGCGGCCGTTGTTGTCGGTCAGCGTGCCGTGGTCCATGACCTGCAGAAGCAGATTGAAGACTTCCGGATGCGCCTTCTCGATCTCGTCGAACAGCAGCACGCAGTGCGGGTTCTTCGTAATCGCCTCTGTCAGAAGGCCGCCCTGGTCGAAGCCGACGTAGCCCGGAGGCGCGCCGATCAGCCGCGACACCGTGTGCCGCTCCATGTACTCGGACATGTCGAAGCGCACCAGCTCGACACCCATCGTCATTGCGAGCTGCCGCGTCACCTCTGTCTTGCCGACGCCGGTCGGGCCCGAGAACAGGAACGAGCCGATGGGCTTGCGCTCGTCGGCGAGGCCTGAGCGTGCCATCTTGATCGCGGACGCGAGCGCTTCGATCGCCTTGTCCTGACCGAAGATCACGAGCTTCAGGTCGCGCTCGAGGTGCCGCAGCACGTCGCGATCCGACGCCGACACCGTCTTCGGCGGAATGCGTGCCATCTTCGCGACGATATTCTGGATCAGCTCGACGCCGACGGTCTTCGGCCGCTCGCTCTCCGGCTGGAGCCTGCAGTTGGCGCCCGCCTCGTCGATGACGTCGATGGCCTTGTCCGGCAGGTGCCGGTCGTGGATGTGCTTCGACGACAGCTCGACGGCCGCCTTCAGCGCATCGTCGTCGTACAGGACGCCGTGATGCTCCTCGAAGCGGCTCTTGAGACCGCGCAGAATCTCGACGGTCTCGGCCGTCGACGGCTCGATCACGTCGATCTTCTGGAACCGCCGCGCGAGCGCGTGATCCTTCTCGAAAATGCCGCGGAACTCGGTGTACGTCGTCGAGCCGATGCAGCGCAGCTCACCGTTGGCGAGCACGGGCTTGATCAGGTTCGACGCGTCCATGACGCCGCCGGACGCGGCCCCCGCGCCGATCAGCGTGTGGATCTCGTCGATGAACAGCACCGCGCCCGGCTGCTTCTTCAGCTCCGCGACAACGGCCTTCAGGCGTTTCTCGAAATCGCCGCGGTACTTGGTGCCGGCGATCAGCGAGCCCATGTCGAGCGCGTAGATCGTGCAGTCCGCCAGCACCTCGGGCACCCGCCCCTCGACGATCAGGCGCGCGAGCCCCTCGGCCAGCGCCGTCTTGCCGACTCCGGCCTCGCCGACGAACAGCGGATTGTTCTTGCGGCGCCGGCACAGAATCTGCACCGTGCGCTCGATCTCGTGCTCGCGGCCGATCAGCGGGTCGATGCGCCCCTCCTCGGCCAGCGCGTTCAGATTGGTCGTGAAGCGCTCGAGCGCGCTCTGCTCGGCGCCCCGCGCGTCCGGCCCGGCGGCCCGCTCGGCCTCGGGCTTCTCGTCGTGCAGCTTCGGCACGCCGTGCGAGATGTAGTTGACGACGTCGAGCCGCGAGATGTCCTGCAGGCCCAGGTAATAGACGGCCTGGGACTGCTTCTCGCCGAAGATCGCCACCAGCACGTTGACCGGCGTGACCTCCTTGCGGCCGCTCGACTGGACATGGAACACGGCGCGCTGCAGCACGCGCTGGAAACCGAGCGTCGGCTGCACGTCCACGTCGTCCTCGTCGTCGGCTCTGAGCCGCGGCGTCGAGTCGTCGATGAAGTCCGCCAGTTCCTGCCGGAGCCGCATGAGATCCGCGCCGCAGGCGCGGAGGATCTCCGTGACCTGCGGAATGTCGAGCAGCGCCAGCAGCAGGTGCTCGACCGTGATGAATTCATGCCGCTCTTCGCGCGACTTCTGGAACGCTTCGTTCAGGCAATATTCGAGTTCGCTCGAGAGCATCAGGTTTCTTCCATAGTGCAAAGCAGCGGATGCTGGTGCTGCTGGGCCATTCCGGTGACCTGCGCCACCTTGGTTTCGGCGATTTCGTACGTGTAGACGCCGCAGACGCCCTTACCCTTCGTGTGCACCTCCAGCATGATGCGGGTGGCCGTGCTGCGGTCCAGCGAAAACACCTTCTGCAGGACCTGAACCACGAACTCCATCGGGGTGTAGTCGTCGTTCAGTAAAATGACGCGGTACAAGGGCGGCCGCTTCAGAATTGGCCTCGACTCTTCGATCGCGAGCCCGTGGTCGTCGTCTCTGCCCGGTTTCATTCGATCGTCAGACATATGTGGCATTCTATCGGCCCTCGTCGATCAATTTACAGACCGAATCGGTACCTAGCAATCATCCGTCGCCTGCCTCCTCGCGTATCTGCCAGTCGGCCAGAGCCTATTAAATTCAGTGCTTTGTCGCATATCTACGACTTGTGACACGCTTGTGGGCTGCCTATGATGCGGTACGCGCCGCGGACGCCGGGTATCAGACGGGATCGTGATGAACGTCGCAAAAACCCTGAGTCATTTTAAGGAGCGGTCCCCGGAGCGCTTGCTGCGGAACTTAAGCCGCTTCGCCCCCGCTGCGGTGACCGCGGGACTCGTGCTGCTGATCGCGTACCAGCTGGCAACGATCACTTGGACAATCGTGCCCGACCAAACGTTCGATCTCCCTGCGCCGGTCGTCGCCCGGCCCGCCGCGACCGCGTCGGGGGCGACCGCCACGACGGCGGACTACTCGGCGCTGCAGGCGGCCCACCTGTTCGGCGAAGCTGCCGAGCAGGAACAGGCGCCGATTCCGGCGGAGGCCGAGCTCGAGGCGCCGGACACGACGCTCAGCATCCGGCTGACGGGCGTCATCGAACAGACCGAGGGAGACGGAGGACAGGCCATCATCGCGAGCGGCAGAAGCGACGAGAAGAAGTACGGCATCGGCCAGACGATCGACGGCGCCAACGGCGCGACCCTGCATGCCGTCTACCGCGACCGGGTCATCCTGAATCGCGGCGGGCAGCTCGAGACGCTGCGCCTGCCGAAGGACGCCGCGCCGACGCAGAGCGGGCGCGTCGCGCGCGCGCCGGCGCCCGCGCCGGCCGTCCCGCCGAGCGCCGACGAGCCGCCCCTGCGGAACGTCATCAGCGAAAATGCGTCCCAGTTGACTAACATCATGCGGCTGTCGCCCCACGTGGAGGGCGGCCAGATGGTGGGCTTCCGGGTTAACCCCGGCCGCGACCGCGAGACGTTCGAAGCCCTGGGGCTGATGCCGGGAGACGTCGTGACGGACATCAACGGCATGGTGCTGGATGATCCGAGCCGCGGCCTGCAGGTGTTCGAGGCTCTCGGCGAATCGACCATGGCCAATGTCACGATCATGCGGGACGGGTCGCCGACCGTGATCGTGATCGACACGAGCCAGCTGCAGAACATCGCAGAGAACCGACAATAGCGGCCGCGCCGCCCGACGGCCCCAGGGGAGTAGTGAATGAACCCGTTCGTCAACGACAGATCGAAAGCGGCTGCCGCTGCGGCGCTGCTGGTGCTCGGCGCGGCGCTTTCGATTCTGCTCGCGGGGCCGGCGCGCGGCCAGGCCCTGACGCCGAACTACCGCGACACGGACCTGCGCCAGGTCGTCGAGGCGGTCGGCGCCGTGACGGGCCGCAACTTCCTCGTCGACCCGCGGGTCCGGGCTCAGGTTTCGCTTTTCTCGAACACGCCGATGTCGCCGGAGGATTTCTACGAGGCCTTCCTCGCCACGCTGTCGGTGCACGGCTTCGTCGCGATCGAGTCCGGCGAGATCACGCGGATAGTGCCGGACGCGAACGCGAGGCAGCTGCCGGGGCCGACCGAGGCGACGGCCGCGGACGACATCATCACGCAGGTCGTCCGCCTCGACAACGTCGCCGCGCCCCAGGTCGTACCGGTGCTGCGTCCGCTGCAGCCGCAGTATGCGCACCTCGCGGCGCTGCAGGCGTCGAACATGCTGGTCATCGTCGACCGGGCGGCCAACGTCGACCGGCTCATGAACATCATCAACCGGATGGACCGGGCCGGTCAGGAGGACATCGAGGTCATCCGGCTCGAGAACGCCTTCGCGGGCGAGGTCGTGCAGACGCTGATGACGCTGAATCAGGCCGCGCAGGCGGCGGGCGGCGCGCCGATGGTGCAGGCGATCGCCGACGAGCGCACCAACAGCGTGCTGCTGAGCGGCTCGGACACGGGCCGAATGCGCTTCCGCGGCCTGATCGCGTATCTCGACGAGCCGTCCCAGACCGGCGGCGACTCGCGTGTGCGGTACCTGAATTACGCGGACGCCGAGGACCTCGCGACCAAGCTGCAGGCGCAGTTCAGCGGCATTGCGCCGCAGCCGGGCGAAGGCGCACCCCCGGCGGCCGGCGGCGGACAGGGCGACGGCACCGTGACGATCTGGGCAGACCAGGCGACGAACGCACTGGTCATCAACGCGCCGGCCCGCGTCATGCAGGACATGATGGCCGTCATCGACCAGATCGACATTCCGCGAGCCCAGGTCGCGGTCGACGCGATCATCGTCGAGCTCAGCGAGGAGAAGGCCGCCGAGCTCGGCGTCACGTGGGTCACGACCGGCGATGACGACGACGTCGCGGGGCTGACGAACTTCAGCAATACGACGGGAGGCGTGATCGACCTCGCCACGGCCGCGTCCGGCGATACTCCGTCGCCGGCGGCTATCGCGCAGGGCCTGACGCTCGGCGTCGGCCGGATCAGCGACGTCGGCACGAGCTGGGCGGCGATCCTGTCCGCGCTGCGCGGCGACGGCACGACGAACATCATCGCGACGCCGCACATCATCGCGCTCGACAACGAGGAAGCCGAGATCACCGTCGGTCAGGAAGTCCCGTTCCTGACCGGGCAGTTCACGAACACCGGCGCGGCCGGCGGCGCCGTCAACCCTTTTCAGACGATCCAGCGCGAAGAGGTGGGCACGCGCCTCAGGATCGTGCCGCAGATCAACGAAGGCAGCGGCGTGAAGCTGACGATCGAGCAGGAGCAGTCGAGCATCAGCCCCGGTGCGGGCGGCGCCGTCGACCTGATCACGAACAACCGCACGATCACGACGTCCGTGTTCGTCGAGGACGGCGACGTGCTCGTCCTCGGCGGCCTGATGGACGACCAGCTCCGGCAGAGCGAGCAGCGCGTGCCCGGGCTCGGCCGCATTCCGGGTCTCGGCTGGCTGTTCCGCGCGCGCAGCACCGAGAGGGTCAAGACCAACCTGATGGTCTTCATCCGGCCGATGATCCTGCGCGACAGCGCACAGGCCAGGTTCCGGACCAACGAGAAGTACAACTACATCCGCGAGCTGCAACGGCAGCAGGCCGAGGAGCCCGTTCGGCTGATGCGGGAGGAGACGCCGCCGCAGCTGCCGGAGCTCGAAGTGCCGCCCGCGGCCGCGCCCGGCAGGACCGAGGAGGCCGAACAGGACGAACGGGCGGAAGACACCGCAGCGGACGGCGAAGACGATGGCAACGACGACACCGATTGAGCACGGCGCCGGAGAAGACCGGATAACGGAGCTGCCGCTGGCGCCGGAAGCGCCGCGGCAACAGCGCCGCCTCCCCTTTGCCTTCGCCAAGCGCCACGGCGTCCTGATCCGGGATTTCGAGGACGGCCGCGTCACGGCCATCTACCGCAAGGGCGCGTCGCCGCTGAGCCTCGCGGAGGTGCGGCGGTTCGCCGGCGTCCCGGTCCGCTTTCAGCGGGTGGACGCCGAGACCTTCGACCTGACCCTGCAGGCCGCCTACGAGAGCGGCGCGGCCATGACGATGGTCGAGGGGCTCGACGACGAGACGGATCTCTTCGCCGTCGCGCAGCAGCTGCCGGAGCCGTCCGACCTGCTCGACAGCGACGACGAGGCGCCGATCATCCGGCTGATCAACGCGCTGCTGACGCAGGCGGTCAAGGACAACGCGTCGGACATCCACATCGAGCCGTACGAGAACCGGCTCATGGTCCGCTTCCGCATCGACGGCGTGCTGAAGGAGGCGCTGACGTCGCGCCGCGCCGTGGCGCCGCTGATCGTGTCGCGCATCAAGGTCATGTCGAAGCTCGACATCGCCGAGAAGCGGCTGCCGCAGGACGGCCGCATCTCGCTGCGCATCGCCGGCCGCGCCGTCGACGTGCGCGTGTCGACGATCCCGTCCGGCCACGGCGAGCGCGTCGTGCTGCGTCTGCTCGACAAGCAGGCGGGCAGGCTGACGCTCGACCACCTCGGCATGTCCGCCGAGGATCAGAAGAACATGGACGAGCTGATCCACCGGCCGCACGGCATCCTGCTCGTGACCGGCCCGACCGGCTCCGGCAAGACGACGACGCTGTACGCGGCGCTCGAGCGCATCAACGACATGAGCCGCAACATCCTGACGGTCGAGGATCCGATCGAGTACCACCTCGACGGCATCGGTCAGACGCAGGTCAACACGAAGGTGGAGATGACGTTCGCCCGCGGCCTGCGCGCGATCCTGCGCCAGGACCCGGACGTCGTCATGGTCGGCGAGATCCGCGACCTCGAGACGGCCGAGATCGCCGTGCAGGCGAGCCTGACGGGGCACCTGGTGCTGTCGACGCTGCATACGAACACGGCCGTCGGCGCGGTGACGCGGCTCAGAGACATGGGCGTCGAGCCGTTCCTGCTGTCGTCGAGCCTGATCGGCGTGCTCGCGCAGCGGCTCGTGCGCGTGCTCGAGCCCGCTCACCGCAAGCCTTATCAGGCGAGCGAATACGAGTGCCGGCTGATGAACGTCGACCCGAGCGACCCGCCGACGCTGTATCACGCCACGGAGGACGCGACGAGCTATCAGGGGCGCACGGGCATCTACGAGCTGATCACGGTAGACAGTCACATGCGCACGATGATTCATGACGGCGCCGGCGAGCACGAGCTCGAGCGTTACGCGCGGCAGCGGGGTCCGAGCATCCGCGACGACGGCATGCGCAAGGTGCTGGCCGGCCAGACGACGCTCGAGGAAGTCCTGCGCGTCACGCGCAGCGACTGATGGCCATCACTCTGTTGCCGTTTAGCGTGCACGAGGTGCGGGAAGACGCTTCGTTTCGGGTCCGGCAGCCGTCTTGCCTGATGTCTTCCGGGAACGCCGTGAACCCGTCCCTGGGGGCTCGCTCGCGCGCGTCCCTGCGCGCGAGCGTCCCGGAAGACATCAGGCAAGACGACTCCCGGACGAGGCAGCCATTGGGCTCGCAGGCGTCCCCGAAAATGGGGTCAGAGCCCTTTTCCCGATACTTGTGCCGCTGTCGAACCGCATCGCGTGCGCGTACGCGTCAAATAGATGTAGCGCCACGGCCAGCGGCCGGACGGGCGGCGACGGATAGGACTACGCAAGAATCAGCCACCACGATCACCGGCCGTGACAGTGCCCCCGCGCACAGACGCGAATGCGGCATCGAATTGCGCTCCGCCGCTTCCGGGCTGACTCGTGAAGTAACCGCTCATGCGAACGGCAACGTCTTGAATCACGCGACGGACGCACGAAGGAGCGACGCGCGCCCGGAAGCCGCGTCCGGGCGTTCGCTTGCAGGGTGTTTTCCGGGACGCTCTGCGACAGGGATGTCGCAGAGCGAGCCCCCAGGGACGGGTTCACGGCGTTCCCGGAAAACACCCTGCAAGCGAATGCCCGGACCCCGCTATCGGTTCCAGCCCGTCTATCGGTCCGACGCCGAAAAGCACCACTGATGGGCGCGTATCAGTACATCGCAGTCGACTCAGTCGGTAAGGAGCACAAGGGAGTTCTCGAGGGCGATACCGCGCGGCATGTGCGGCAGCTGCTGCGCGAGCGCAAGCTCATGCCCGTCGAAGTCGCGGAAGTCGAGTCGCGCGAGCGGACCAGGAACCGCAGCTTTCACCTGCGCCGCGGCATGTCGACGCTCGACCTTGCGCTGCTGACCCGCCAGCTTGCGACGCTGCTGCGCGCCGGGCTGCCCCTCGAGGAGGCGCTGCTCGCCGTCAGCGAGCAGACCGAGAAGGCGCGGCTCAAGAGCATCGTGCTCGGCGTCCGCGCCAAGGTGCTCGAAGGCCATACGCTCGCCGCCGGCCTCGAGGATTTTCCGCACGCCTTTCCGAACGTCTACCGCGCCACAGTGTCCGCCGGCGAGCAGGCGGGCAAGCTCGACTCCGTGCTCGAGCGGCTCGCGGACTACACCGAGTCCCGCCATGGCCTGCGCCAGAAGATCAGCCACGCCATGGTCTACCCGATCGTGCTGACGGGCCTCGCGCTCGGCATCATCGTGCTGATGCTGATCTACGTCGTGCCGAAAGTCGTCGGCGTGTTCGAGACGACGGGGCAGCAGCTGCCGCTCCTGACGCGCGCGCTGATCGGGTTGTCGGAGTTCCTGCAGAACTGGTGGTTCGCCGTCGTCGCGGCGATCGTCCTCGTCGTGCTCGCCGTGCAGCGCATCCTGCGCGCCGAGAACGCCCGGCGCCGCCTGCACTGGTGGCTGCTGCGCGGGCCGATCGTCGGCCGCGTGATCCGCGGACTGAACACGGCGCGCTTCACGCGGACGCTGAGCATCCTGACGTCGAGCGGCGTGCCCGTTCTCGAGGCGCTGCGCATCAGCGCCACGGTCGTCGAGAATCTGCCGATGCGCGACGCGATCCAGGACGCGGCCGTCCGCGTCAGCGAAGGCGGTGCGATCGGCCGCGCCCTCGGCCAGTCGAAGCTGTTCCCGCCGATGAGCATTCACCTGATCGGCAGCGGCGAGGCGAGCGGCGAGCTCGACCGCATGCTCGAGCGCGCCGCGACGCACCAGGAGAGCGAGATGGACAGTCTGATCGGCACGATGCTGAGCGTGCTCGAGCCGGCGCTGATCATCGCGATGGGCGTCATGGTGCTCGCCATCGTCATGGCGATTCTGCTGCCGATCTTCCAGATCAATCAGCTGATCAACTGATTCTTTCTGCGGCCTCCCGCACCCCTTTGCGCACACATTCGTGATGCGTTTCACGCCTCCTTGCACCGCTATTGCCAAGGTCTTACCTTAGGTTTATAAAGCGCCGATTATGGAGGCTCGAAACCGACTCTTAATCTCTGGAGGAGCGATGAAACGCGACGAGTCGGATCCGGAAGAAGAGTTACCGGAAGATGAAACCGCTGAAGCGGACGACGACGACGATGTCGCGGAAGTGACCGACAACGTCGGCGACCCTTCGGTCGAGATCAATGTGGAAGCATTGATTCACGAGCTCGAGGTTCAGGGCCTCGCGAACGATCTGGGAAGGGAAGGCGCAGCGCGGCGCCG
>JAFGNC010000355.1 GCA_016927175.1 Gammaproteobacteria bacterium
GCGCCGGTCAGCAGCGGCAGCACGTAGCACAACGGTAGACCCGTCAGATACAGAATGGTGCAGTACCAGGTCGCCGTTCCGGCGGCGAGGTCCCAGACCGGCGCGACGACCGCCGTCGTGAGCCACAGCATGGCGAGCGGCACGGCGGCGTTGACGCCGTTGGCCGTGGCCCGTGCACCGAGCACCGCGCCGGCGAGCAGCGCGGCGACGATCAGGGCGCCGGCCAGGTACAGCTGTGCGCCGAGGTCGAGCGCGGCGAAGTCCGCGTCGGCGGCATACCGCGGCGCCACGCCGCTCAGGGCCCCGATGATGCGGACACCCATATAGAGGGCGCACCAGACGAGCAGGCCTTTGCCGAGCAGCCGCAGCGTATGGCCTCGGGCGCCCGCGAAGGCGCAGAAGAACAGTGCCCCCGCGACGTTCGCAAGCGCCGCGGCGAACCAGGCCGTGCCCTTTGCGCCGGCCTCTTCCGTCAGGTCGCCGGCAATCGCGGCCGCGCGGCCGCGATCCGTGAAGAGCGCCAGCAGTTCTTCCGCAATCAGAGCCTTATGCATGCTTCTTACCGAGAATTTGAAGACCCTGCAGCAGGCTCTGGTACGAGCGCTGGGCCCTCTCGACGGCCATGAGGCCGGCGGCAGTCACGTCGTAGTAACGCTTCGCCCGGCCGCCCCTCTCCGGCGTCGGCTCGCCGAGCCGAGACGCGACGAGGCCCTTCTGCTCGAGCCGGTCGAGAGTCGTATACAGCGCACCGGGGACGGTATTGCGGCCCGTGCGGTCCCGGATCTCCTGGCGAATCGATACGCCGTAGGCGCCGTCGGCGAGGCGCAGGATCGCCAGCAGCACGATCTGCTCGAACTCGCCGAGATGCTGAGTCTGCGCCATTTGGCCTACATTGTAGGCAACAGTCCGGACAACGGCAAGCGTGCACCCGCGATCGACTTGGCCCGCCCCGGCAGCCCAGGCCCGCACCGGCGGCCTCGGCCCGCACCGGCGGCCTCGGCCCGCAGCGGCGCCCTCGGCTCGCCCCGGCGCCCTCGGCCGGCCACGCAGCCGAACTACTCGACGCCGACCCGCAGCGCGGCCGCAACGGCGACGGGGCCGACGGAGACGGCGAGCACGGCGAGCGCCGCCAGCAGGTAGAGCGGGCCCGCGGTAGCTTCGCCGTGCGCCGCGAGATCGGTCGCGCGAGCGCCGAAGATCAGCAGCGGCGTCGCGAGCGGCAGGACCAGCAGGCCGATGATCGAGCCGGCGCTGCGGACGCCGAGCGTCAGCGCCGCGCCGAGCGCCGTCAGCACGCTCAGCGTCGGCGTCGCGAGCAGCAACGCGGCGAACAACGTCGGCTGCGCCGCGATCGGCAGGTCGAAAGCGAGCCCGACGGCCGGCGCCAGCACGATCAGCGGCACGCTGGCGACGAGCCAGTGCGCCGCGATTTTCGCGATCACGACGATGCCGAGCGGCGCCGGGCTCAGCAGCAGCTGCTCGAGGCTGCCGTCCTCGGCATCGTTGCGGAACAGCGCATCGAGCCCGAGCAGCGACGACAGCAGCGCCGAGACCCACACGACGCCGATGCCGATCGAGGTCAGCTGCGAGCTGTCGTCGGGCGCGAGCGCGAGCGGAAAAAGCGCCGCGACGATGACGAAGAAAATCAGCGGATTCGCGAGCTCGCTCCAGCGGCGGAACGACAGCTTCAGGTCGCGGCTCAGCACGGCGTTGAACGCGCTCGAGGTCGGCACTGTCACAGCTCGATCATCAGTGTGCCGCGGCTCGCGAGCTCGTCGGGCCGATGCGTCGCGACGATTGCGAGCCCGCCCTGCGCGACGTGCTCGCGGATCCAGCCGGCGACGAGCGTGTGCCCGGCGGCGTCGAGATGCGTCATCGGCTCGTCCAGGATCCACAGCTTCGCCCCGCCGACGCGCAGTGTCGCGAGCGCCGTGCGCCGCCTCTGCCCGGCGGACAGGTGCCGGACCCTGACGTCCCGGCGGTGCGCGATGCCGAGCTCCGCGAGCAGCGCGTCCGTGTCGACGGTGATGCCGCTCAATGCCGCGTGGAACTCCACGTTCTCGCGCACGGTCAGCTCGCGCTTCAGTCCGTCCAGATGTCCGCGATAGGCGATGTCGGTCCGCTTCTCTGGCTCGAGCGAGCGGACGGGACGGCTGGTCCAGGACACCTCGCCCGAGGATGGCGGCGTCAGGCCGGCGACCGTTCGCAGCAGCGTCGTCTTGCCGGCGCCGTTCGGTCCGACCAGCAGCGCGAGCTGCCCCGGCGCGAGCTCGAAATCGAGGCCCTCGAACAGGCAGTGCTCGCCGCGCCAGATCTCGAGGTCGCGGACGCGCAGCCACCGCCCGTCGTCCGCTCCGGCCGCCTCGTGTGTCCCGGCTGTCACGGAGCAATCTTTATATTATTCAGCAAAGGCTTAAGCCGACATCTTGTAGCGGATTCTACAACGACGGTCAGCGTGCCGACTGGCCGCACGCTGCGAGGACGGCAACGCTGGGATCGGCCTCCGCGAAGGAGCGCGACGGGACCCGCGGGCCGTGCAGCGCGGGCCGCCCGGCGATCGACCGATCCGTTGCGCCCGAAGCGGACGGAAGCGTATGCGAGAAGCGTCGGCCGGGGCAAGCTGCCGAACGGCCCGGCCGACGCGGCGGGTCAACGCTCGAACGGCGTCACTGCCCCAGGTTCCATTTGAGGTCGAGGCGCGCCGTCCGGCCGACGGTCTGCTCGAGGATCGTCGTGCCGGCCTGCTCCAGCTCGATACGGTCCTCGAGCAGGTTCTGCAGGCGGACCTTGAAGCTCAGCCGTTCCGTCGGATGGAAGGAGTAGATCAGGTCCAGCGAGTCGAACGGCTTCTCGTACGTGTCCTGCGCGCCGTTCCTGCCGGCGAAGAACAGCCTCTCGCCGAAGGTGTTGTAGACGAGAGACCAGCTGTGGGCGCCGTTCAGCGAGTCGAATCCGAGCTGCACGTTCGCGACGTGCTCGGAGTGGCCGGCCATGCGGCGCACCGGGCTCGTCAGATCGAGCCCGACGTCGCCGACCGTCAGCTCCGAGTCGCTGAAGGTCAGGTTGCCGGATACGAAGAACGGCTCTATCCATCGGCCGACGCGGTCGCCGAACGCGTCGAGATTCTTCAGCCACTCGAGCTCCAGGCCCGTCACGGTCGCGGACTCCGCGTTGACGAAGGTCACGAACACGTCGTTGTCGCTGCCGGCGCCCTCTGCCGTCTCGATCGGATCCTCGATGTCCTTGTGGAACAGCGACACGGTGAAGTTGTCGCCGCTGTCGAAGAACCATTCGGCGCGCACGTCGATGTTCGTGATCGGAGATGTCCTGAGGCCGGCACGGCCGCGCACGCGCGCCTCCGTCAGCGGGTCGATGTAGGTCGCTTCCGATATCTCGCGCAGATCCGGGCGCGCGACCGTCTGGCTGACCCCGAAGCGCAGCTGGAAAGTCTCGGCCCAGAAGTCCGGCCGCATGTACGTGGCCGACAGCGACGGGTACAGGTCGTCCTCCCTGTACACGGCGCCGAGCAGGTTCTGCGCGTTGCGCTGCGCGTCGCCGCTCGCGGTCGGAATCACGCTCTGCCCGAGGCTCGTATCGAACTCGAGCGGATCGATCGGCAGCGACGCCTGGCTGAACTGCTCCCAGCGCGCACCGCCCGCGACGCGCCAGCGATCGAAGAGCATCGCGTCGAGCTTCACGTAGCTCCCTTCGACGGTCTGCGCCGCCAGGTAGCTTTCCGTCCCGATGCCGCCGACGCCGAGCCGGAACTCATTGGCCGGATCGAGGATGTGCTGGTCGGTGAATACGCCGCCGGGCGTGCCGGCCAGCACGGGTGCCGCCGCCGCGCCCGTCGTGCCGAGCGTCAGCTCGGTCTGCAGATAACCGCGCGCCTTGCGCGAGTAGTCCCAGCCGCCGCTGACCTCGACGTCGAGGTTCGCGAACCCGAGCGGCTTCATCAGGTCCCAGCCGTAGCTCTCGACCTCGTCCTCGAGATCCGTGAAGCGGTAGTTCGCCGCAGAGCCGGTGCGCCGGATCGAGGTGCCTGTCACCTCGCCCGTCGCCGGATCGACCGTATCCTCGGCCGAGATCCGGATCTCGCTCGGGATGTCGGTCGTGGCGCTCGAGTCGGAGTAATACCACTCGTACGTCAATCCCTCGAGGAAGGGTTTGTCGAGGAACGGCACCAGCTCGGCGGTGTCCCGCCCGATCACGTGCCGCCCGCGGATCTGATCCGACCGGAGCTCACGCTGCTCGAAACGGATGTCGTAGTTGCGGAATCCGCGGCCCGCCTCGCGCTGGAAGTTGAACGTGTGGCCGACGCTGAGCGACGCATCGTCCTCGGTGTTGCGCAGGAACAGGCTGCTGGTGTCGATCCGGTGATCGGCGGTGAAGCCGAGGCCGAGGTTGACGACACCGGTGGCCGTGACCTGATTCGTCGTGCGCTGCTGCTCGGAGTACTCCTCCGACGGGTTCAGCACGTTGCGTACCGTCCGATCGCGATTGCGCCACTTGTTGCCGTACGACAGCAGTCCCAGAGCGCCGAATTCCCACTGCTCGGTCTCGCCGATGTACCAGCGGTTGCCGAGCGCGGCCTCGAGACCGGCGTCGGGACCGAGCGACTTGCTCTCGAAGTCGACGTCGCGATGCAGCGACGTCGCGAGCTCCCGGTTGATCGCCTGCGCCTCGTCGAACGCCACGCTCTGGCCGCTGCGGTTCAGCGCGCTGTAGATGCCGACGGCGCTGATGTTGCCGCGGTACTGGCGGATCGCCGCCTGGATGTCCTCCGGCAGCGCGCGCGTGCCGTCGTCGCTGCCGAGCGAGTCATCGCCGCCGCCGGCGTACGTCAGGCCCGTGTCGCCGCTTTCGGAGTTGTAGCCCGACGTGACCTCGACCGACGCGATCGGTCCGTCCGGAATGCCTCGGGTCAGAATGTTCACGTTGCCGCCGCCGAAAGCCGCGGGCATGTCCGGCGAATAGCCCTTCTGCACGGCCAGCGCCTCGACGATCTCGCTCGGGAAGATGTCGAGCGGCAGCACGTTGCGCGTCAGGTCCGGCGACGGCACGTGCGCGTTGTTCAGCAGCGTGCTCGAGTAGCGTTCACCGAGCCCGCGCACGTAGATGAACTGGTCGTTGACCAGCGTCACGCCCGGCATCCTGCGCAGCGCGAGCGAGACCGTGCTGTCGCCGGTCCGCGAGATCTGGTCGACGCTCAGAAAGTCGGAGACGACCTCCTGTTCCAGCCGCTCCTGGACCACGTCCGTCGCGGAGGACCGCAGACGGCCAACCGCGACGACTTCCTCGATCAGCTGCGGAGGCGCCGGCTGCCATTCCTGCTGGGCGGCCAGCGGCGCCGCGATGAACACGACGGGGAGCGCGACGGCGGCCGTCCTTCCCCGTTTGCGGCTACTCATGACGGGCAACCTCTCTGAAGTGTCGTTCGGGCGCCGGGGCGCCGGCTTCCGCCGAGCGCCCCGCCCTCGCCTTTCGTTGCGTGTCGGTTTCATCGGTCGATGGCTCGCGTCGCGCCTCACGGATTGCCGAACCACAGCGCCTGACCCTGAGCGCCTTCGTGCAGCCCGTAGGTCCAGCCTGCGGTCCAGTCGTCGGCGCGCGTGACGGCTCCGAGGCGCCCGCTGTCCGGCGTCA
>JAFGNC010000356.1 GCA_016927175.1 Gammaproteobacteria bacterium
AACCGACGCGAGCCGCGGTGCCCTTCGTGCCCTCCGCGGCCCGGTGCAAACGTCGTCAGCCCCGATCCTCAGGCAAGACCGTCGCGACGAGCTCCTTCACGAAGACGCGGCTCTCTCGCGCGGAGATCGGCTGGCGAGAGATGAAGGCATGGAGCGCGCGCGCCTCGAGGACGCCGAGAAGGATGTCGGCCGCGACCCGCGGCGGACATGCCAGTTGCCCGACCCGGGCCGCACGTCGAAGCCAGCCGGTCAGCGCCCGGCGCAGCCGCGCGGGCTGCGAGTTCTCGATCTCGTCGCCGGGTTCGGGCATCAGGCCTATGGAGTACAGCGTGAAGGTCGCCGGAATCTCCGCCTCGGCCCAGCCCTGAAGCTGTAACAGGATGTCCCGCAGCTGCCTGTCGAGCGGCGTGGTGTCGGCGGGGTTCTCGGCGAGCTGTCGAAGCACGGGCGGGTCCGTCGGGCACAGCGCCTTCAGCAGCAAGGCCTTTTTCGACCCCATCCGCAGATGTAACGCGGTGGACGAGACGCCCAGCTCGTTCGCGACCGCGGCAATGGGCGCCTGGGCGCCGCGCGCCAGGAACACGCGGCGCGCGGCCTCGATGATCTGCGCGTCGGTGACTTCTTTCGGACGGGACAACGCAATCCCTTCGTTATCGTTCGTTTGGCCGGACCCACTATAGCGCCCGATCCGGGATTCGCCATTCCCGCGAGCTGGACGCTGCAAACTTCGTCAGAGACCGACGGTCATGGAAACCGAAGCCTCTGGCACGCGGGTTGCAGCACTGTGGGGCTGGCATCGATTTCTTGAGCCAGCGAGGAGGCACTCGTGAAACCGTTAATCACCGTGATGTCTGCGTGCGCTCTGTCTTTTCTCGGCACCGTCGGCGCACAGCAGGCGGAACCGCCCGAGGAAGAGGCCCGGGAAGGCATACCGGCTTCGCCTCACCAGGAGCAGGCCCTCCGGGAAGTGCGCAGCGATCTGTTCGAGCGCCTGGATCAGAACCGGGACGGGTCGATCTCCAGGGCGGAGGCGCAAGCTGAGGCGTCGCTGTCCGGAAACTGGAGCGAGTACGACGAGAACGGCGATCAGGTGCTGGACCCGCAGGAGTTTTCCGCATTCGACGCGGGTTCGACCGCCTCCGCCGAGGGTGAACGTACGCAGGTCGCGCGGGGCGAGCTGACGGAGGAAGGCCTGCCCGCCACGCGTCACCAGCAACAGGTGGTGCGCGAGGATCTCGTCGAAGAGCTGGACGAGGACGGCGACGGCGGGATCTCGCGCGAGGAAGCGCAGGGCGAAGCCCGACTGATCGAGGAGTGGGACGAGCTCGACCGCAATAGCGACGGTCAGCTCGAGTCGACCGAGCTGGCGCTGCTCGAGGAGTAGGCCGCCGCTGCTGCAGGAGCCGCGGCTGCCGCAGCCGGAAGGGCCGCGGCTGCCGCTGCCGGAAGAGCCGCGGCTGCCCGCTGCCGGAGGAGTCGCGGCCGCCGCTGCCAGAGGAGTCGGCTGCGCTGCTGGAGGAGCGCGGCGGCCGGTCCCTCATGCTGGACATACCTCACAGTGCCATGTATTGTGCTGCCATGTAACCTGCGTCGGATCGCTTCGTGAAGCTCTCGAACCGATGGTGATCAACAAGGACCTGATGGCCGCTTCCTCGACGCCGATCGTCCTGGCGATCCTGGCCGAGGGGGACAGCTACGGCTACGCCATCCTGAAGCGCGTTCGGGAGCTGTCCGGCGGGCGCCTCGAGTGGACGGACGGGATGCTGTACCCCGTGCTGCACCGGCTCGAGCGCCTCGGCCACGTCGAGGCGCGGTGGGAAGTCGGAGACAGCGGCCGCCGTCGCAAGTACTACCGGATCACGCCGCGCGGCCGTGCTCAGCTCGCCGACGAACGCAGGCAGTGGCAGGCGGTGGACGCCACGCTGCGGGGCATCTGGCAGGCGCTCGTCGTTCCGGGTCCCGCGGCCGGGCGCGTATCCGCCGCGCCGCTGCCGGGAGGCTGACGGATGACGGCTGCGGGGCACGCGGTCTCGCTCGAGGAGCAGATCGAGCTCTGGCGCAGCTACCTGCGTCGCCGGCAGGCCATTCACTCCGTCGACGCGGCCGAGCTGGAGGATCACCTGCGCGAGCAGATCGCGGTGCTGGCGGCGGCCGGGCTCGCCGCCGATGAGGCGTTCCTGGTGGCGGTCAAGCGCATCGGCGACCTCGACGCGCTGTCGCGCGAGTTCGCGCGCGAGCACTCGGAGCGTCTGTGGAAGCAGCTCGTGGTGCCCTCCGCCGAGACCGGGGAGCCGCAGGCCGCGGCGCGAAGGGACGCCATCGCCGCTTTCTGCCTTGCGACGCTGGCGGCCGTGATCATCAAGGTGCCGGCGCTCTTCGGGACCGATTTCGGCGCGGATGCGGGTTTCTACGCCCGCAACCTGAGCCTCTTCGTCCTGCCCCTGTTGACCGGCTACTTCGCGTGGAAGCGACGGCTGGACGCGGACACTGTCCGCTGGCTGCCGGTGCCGTTCGTCGCGGCGGCCGTGCTCGTCAACGCCTATCCTCTGGCGCCTGGCGGCTACTCCGAGGCGCTGACGGCGCTGCACCTGCCGATCGCGCTGTGGCTGGTCGTCGGCGTCGCGTACGCCGGCGGCCGCTGGAGCGAGGTCGGAGGCCGCATGGACTTCATCCGGTTCTCGGGCGAGCTGTTCATCTATTACGTGCTGATCGCCCTCGGCGGCGGCGTCCTGACGGGCTTCATGGCCATGATCTTCCAGTCGATCGGGATCGACATCGAGCCCTTCTTCGAAGAGTGGCTGCTGCCGTGCGGCGCGGTCGGGGCCGTCGTGATCGCGTCCTGGCTCGTCGAGGCCAAGCAGAGCGTGATCGAGAACATGGCGCCCGTGCTGACGCGCCTCTTCTCACCGCTGTTCGCGGCCGTGCTGCTGACGTTCCTCGGCGCCCTGCTCTTGACGGGACGCGGCATCGACATCGAGCGGAACGTGCTGATCGCTTTCGACCTGCTGCTGGTCGTGGTCCTCGGGCTTCTGCTCTATTCGATCTCCGCCCGCGATCCCCGCTCGCCCCCCGGCGTCTTCGACCTGGTGCAGGTCGTGCTGGTCGCGAGCGCGCTGCTGGCCGACGCGGTAGCGCTCTCGGCCATCGCCGCGCGCATCACCGAGTTCGGCTTCAGCCCGAACCGAGTGGCCGCCCTCGGCGAGAACGTGATTCTTCTGGTCAACCTGGCGTGGTCCGCCGTGCTCTACGTCCGCTTTCTGCGCGGACGCGGATCGTTCACGAGCCTCGAGCGGTGGCAGACGGATTACCTGCCGGTTTACGCCGCATGGGCGGCGATCGTCGTGATCGTCTTTCCGCCGGTGTTCGGCTACGTCTGACGGGTCCTAGCGCTCGTCGATCAGCACGAGCTCCTGCCCCTCGAGCAGCAGCGGCGTATCGCGGGAAAGCTCCTTCAGTCTTTTGTGGAGTCTTTCGCCTTCGGCCGAGCCGGGCGCCACGAGCCTGACGTCGTTGTCCTCGCCGCGCGTCAGCGGCACGAGCGACACGCGCTCGACGCTCCTGTCTTCGACGACGACTCTGGCAACGAGCCCGTCGCGATAGTCCCTGACGCGAATCCAGTCGGATGCAGAATTGCCGAGGCAATGCATGACGGGCTTGCCCCGGTACGTCTCGACTGCCTGCAGCATGTGGCAGCCGTGGCCGAAGACGATGTCCGCGCCGGCGTCGATCGCGGCGCGCGCGAGCGCCGCCTGATAGGGCTCGTAGTGCTGCAGGTTCTCGTTGACCGGCAGGCGCGAATACAAATCGGGCTCCGGCGCACTCGCCGGGTGGGGCGAGGCGCTGCCGCCGGCACCGCTTCTTCCCTGACCGTCCCGCGTGTGCGCCGACACGACGAGGATGTCGACTTTCGGTCTCAGCTCGCGAATGTCGTCGAGCATCCGCTCGAGATCGCCCGAATCGATCGTTTCGCCGTCCATCGACTTCAGGCGCGCGACGCCGGCCGCATCCGGCGTCGCGATCTGCTCGGACTCGTCGTACCATTTCGACGTGTACTGCAGAAATCCGAAAGTCACGCCTTTCGCCTCGACGATCGCGGGCTCGTGCGCCGCGTCGAGGTCTTCACCCGCGCCCGTATGCGCGATGCCGTGCGCATCGAGCACGGACAGGCTTTCGAGGATGTTTTCCCGCCCGTAGGCGACGTTGTTCGCCACGCCGACCACGGAGATGTTGCCTGCAACGAGCGCCGCCACGGACTCGGGGCCGAGGTGAGTCCATCCGCTCTTGTTCGGAAGATCGTGCGCGGGGCCGCGCGACTCGACGAGCAGGCCTTCCAGATTGGCGTAGACCAGATCGGCCCGGTTCAGCGTCCGCACGACATGCCGGAGCGCATCGGCGGGATCGTCCCGCTTCTGCACGTTGAAGTCGCCGAGCAGCAGCAGCGTCACGGCGTCTTCGCTCGTGTCGCTCCAGGGCCAGGGATCTTCGGCGCTTGCGCGGCCGAGACAGCAGACGAGCCCGAGGATCGAGGCACAAACGACGAAGGCTTTCGAGTGACGCCGTGATGCGTCGATCGACTTTCTCATGACCCTGCCTCCCGTGGCACCTCCAACCCATTTTAGGGAGGGCGCAACCGGCGTCAAAGAGCCGGCGACATGCGGCTCGAGTCGCCGTCTGCGCAATATCGACCGATCAGGTATGCTCCTCATGTAGTCGAGCGTCTGATGGACCAGGCTCTCCGAGGCGGCTCGCGCGTCATGTGCGCAGGTACCGACGGAGCAAGCGGAGCGCGCCGCGACGAACGGCGCCGTATTCCAGGGCGGCACACGATGAACGTCGAAAAGCTCGCACGGATGGCGAATCAGATCGCCGCGAACATCGATTACGGCCCGAACAAAGCGCAGGCCGTAGCCGGCGTGGCGGACCACCTGCTCCGCTTCTGGACTCGGCAGATGCGCACCGAGCTCGCCGAAGGCCACGCGCGCGGCGACGTCGGGTTGACAGAGGTCGCCGAGCTCGCCCTGGCGATGGCGATGCGTCCGGGCGCCGCGCCGGAAATGAACGACACGGGCGGAGATGCCGGCTGAGGATGTGTCCCGGGCGCGCCCGACGGCAAGCCGTACTGCAACGGCGCCGGAATACACCGAATCCTTTCGACACAGGAGGCGGCATGCGGACTCTTGCCGTACTTGCACTCCTCGGCGCCGGGCTCGGCACTGCCTTCAGCCAAAGCGCTCCCGGTCCCGCGGAGACGCCCCGGTCCACGGGCGCCGGTTCCACGATCGATCCCGCGTCCGGCTCTCGTCTTCCGCTGCTCGCGCGCGAGGCTATGGCCGACGAGGCGAGTGCGCGGATCTACGACGCGCTCGCGGGACCCCGCGGCGCGCCGCCGCGCGGCACGATCGCAATCGCGCTGTACAGCCCGGAGACGGCCATGGCGCTCGGCCGCATCGTCAGCTACCTGCGGACCGAGAGTGCGCTGGGCCCGCGGCTCGCCGAGCTTCTGAGCCTGATCACGGCCCGGGAAATGAACCTGGCCTACGAGTGGGGCGCGCATGAGCGTGCCGCCCTGCAGGCGGGTCTCGAGCCTGCGGTCATCGAAGTCGTGCGTAGAAACAGGTCCGTCACCGACATCTCCGACGACGACGCCCTGATCATCACCTTCGGCCGGCAGCTGTTCCGAAACCGGCACGTGGACTCCGACACGTTCGCGGCGCTGGTCGAGCGGCTGGGCCGGCAGGGAACGTTCGACGCGATCATGCTGCTCACGTACACCGCGATGGCCGGCACCCTGCAACAGGCGGTAGACCAGCGGCCGCCGGCGGACTTCGGTCCGGAGGACTTGCCGGCGGTGGGCGGCGTCGGCACACCTATCGGGCGCCCGGGAGAGTTCGTGGAGCTCGGCCCCCGGCCGCCTCTGCCTCCGGATGTTCACGAAGACTCCTACTACCGGTTTCCGCTGCTGCGGCGCGAGGAGCTGGATCCGCGGGGCAGGGAAATCTTCGACCGTCTGGTCGGGGCGGACCAGGAGACGACGTCCCGCGGCCCCGTCGGCATGACGTTCAACAGCCCGGAGCTCGTCGAGCCGATTCAGCAGATCAACAGTGCGCTGCGGGAGCGCGGCGTGCTGGGCAGGCGTATCAGCGAGATCGTCATCACGGCGACCGGCCGCGAGATGAACAGCCAGTATCAGTGGGTGGTCCACGGCGCGGCCGCCGAGCGCGCGGGTGCGGGGCGGCAGGTGCTCGACGCGATCCGCGACGACGGAGACTTATCGGCGCTGGACGAGCGGGATGCCGTCGCGATCGCCTTCACGCGCGAGCTGTTTCGGGAAGGAACAGTCAGGCCCGCGACGTTCGCCGCGGCGGTGGATCTGTTCGGAGCTCGAGGCACGGTCGAGATCGCCGCGCTGATCGGGGACTATCTGATGATGACGATGATGTACAACGCCCTCGGAATGCGCCTGCGGCCCGATCAGGAACCGACGCTTCCGCATCGAGCGGGAGCGCCGGTGGGCGCGGAGTGGCGATAGGGCGAGAAAGTCGTCACCAGCAGTTGGCGCTCGCGCCGCCGCGCGCACCGGTATGCGTCAGCGTCAGCGTCTGGCATTCCGTATCACGGCTCGCCTGCGCCTGCTGCGGCGCGGCGCTGGCGGTGAAGGTCACCGCGGACAGGTTGGACAGCGTGATCTGGTAAATACGGTTCGGGTCGCCGGCCGCGACCGTCGCACCGCCGTCGTCGACCATGAACCCGTTGCTCTGATAGCCCAGCTGGGTCAGATCGTTCGCGTACCGCTTGTTGTCCGCGAAGTATTGCTCCTGCCGGTCCGCCACCTGCACGAGCACCGTCTTCGCGACCGCCCGGTTCGCGCGCACCACGTATCGGACGTAGGAAGGGTACGCGATGCTCCCGAGGATCCCGACGATGGCCACCGCGACCAGCAGCTCCAGCAGCGAGACGCCGAGCATTCTGTTGTTCATTCCGAGGCTCCGGTTCATGCCGCGCAGCTATAGGGCATCTTCCTGGATATACCAGAACGAGCGCCAGCGCGTCGTGAACGACAGGTCGTCCACCTGAAGGTCGGGACGCAGGATCTTGTTCGGCGGCACGAGCACGACCTGCGCGGGAATGCCCGGCGCGACGAGCTCGGTGCTCCGGTCGTTCTTTGTCGTCGGCTCGCCCACGTAGTTCGGGTCGTCGTCGCTGACGTCGTAGTTCACGACGGAGGCCGCGGTCTTGAGATCCACGGCGTAGAGGCGGCCGGCGCCCTCTGCCGGCAAACACGGCGACGCACCGTCGGCCTCCGTGCTCGGAATGTAAGTCGTGAAGAACACGTTGCCGGCGATCGTCAACGGGCTCGCCAACGACTTCTCGCCCGGATCCTCGAGCTGAAGCTTCCAGCCGTGGGCGAGGTCGACGCTGCAGGTGCCGCCTTCCTGGAGGCAGTTGTCCGTCACGTCGCCCAGATCGGCGGGCGTCAGCCTGATGTCCGTGCCCGAGCCTTTCGCAACGTTCC
>JAFGNC010000357.1 GCA_016927175.1 Gammaproteobacteria bacterium
CGCGGCCGCTTGCGCTCTCCAGGCCGATGAGCCGGTGTCCCAGCGCCTGCTCGACCATGGCCTCCAGGCGGCGCACGCCGATCTTTCTGACGCCTCCGGCCTCGCGGTTGATGACGGCGAAGAAACGCATGTACTCGTCCGACCCCGGCTCAATCGACCGCACGGCTAGCAGAACGCGGGGCGGGCGGGGAAGGTCCGGAAGGAAGCCCGTAGAATCTCACTCCGCCGCTTCGCCCGGCTGGTCGAGCAGGAAGCCGCCCGACTGGCGGGCCCAGAGCGAGGCGTAGAGGCCGCCCGAGGCGACCAGCTGGTCGTGGGTCCCCGTCTCGATGATGCGCCCGTGGTCCATGACGACGAGCCGGTCCATGCGCGAGATGGTGGACAGGCGGTGCGCGATGGCGATCACCGTCTTGCCCGCCATCAGCTCCTCGAGGCTCGCCTGGATCGCCGCCTCGACCTCCGAATCGAGCGCCGAGGTCGCCTCGTCGAGGACGAGGATCGGCGCGTCCTTGAGAAGCGTGCGCGCGATCGCGATGCGCTGGCGCTGCCCGCCGGACAGCTTCACGCCGCGCTCGCCGACGAACGCGTCGAGGCCGGTGCGCCCCCGCGGGTCGACGAGATCGTCGAGGAAGTCGCTGGCCTGGGCGTCCGAGACGGCGGAGAGGATCTCGTCCTCGCCTGCCTCCGGCCGGCCGTAGCGCACATTGTCGCGCAAGGAGCGATGGAGGAGTGCGGTGTCCTGCGTCACCATGCCTATCTGCGCCCGCAGGCTGTCCTGCGCGACCTGCGAGATGTCCTGGCCGTCGATCAGGATGCGTCCTCCCTCGAGGTCGTGGAAGCGCAGGAGGAGATGGGCGAGCGTCGACTTGCCCGCCCCGGAGCGCCCCACGATTCCGACGCGCTCCCCCGGGCGCACGACGAGGGAAAGGTCGTCGATGACGCCGCCTTCCTTGCCGTAGTGGAAGCGCACGTGGTCGAACTCGATCCGCCCCTCGGTCACTTCGAGCGGCTTCGCCTCCGACACGTCATTCACGACGCTCGGGCGGCTGATCGTCTCCATCCCGTTCTGGACGGTGCCGACATTCTCGAACAGCGATGTGATGGTGCGCAGGATCCAGCCCGACATCTGGTTCAGGCGGATGACGAGGCCGTTGGCGAGCGCGATGTCGCCGACCGTGGCCATGCCGCGCGACCACAGCCACAGCGACAACGCGGCCGCCGAGAAGATCAGCACGCCGTTCATCAGCGTCAGCGACACGGTCATGGTGAGGATCGTCTTCGACAGCTCGCGGAAGGAGGCGAGATGGCGGTTGAAGCCCTCGAGCGCGAAGGTGTCCTCCCGCTCGGCATGCGCGAAGGACTTGACCGCCATGATGTTGGTGTAGCCGTCGACGATGCGGCCGGACAGCGCCGAGTTCGCTTCCGAGAGGGCCGCGGAGCGCTGCCGCACGGGCGGCACGAGCCAGTAGATCGTGGCGGCGTAGCCGACGATCCACGCGAGGATCGGCACGACGAGCCAGAGATTGATGCCGGCAAAGAGCGTGAGCGTGCCGGCGAGGTAGATGACCAGCGTCCAGACGCCGTCGATCAGGTTCACGACCGTCTCGCGCAGCGCGTTGCCCGTCTGCATGACCTTCTGCGCGATGCGCCCTGCGAAGTCGTTCTGGAAGAACGAGACGCTCTGGCGCAGCACGTAGCGGTAGCTCTGCCATCGCACCATGTTCGACAGGCCGGGCGAGATCGTGACGCTCATCAGCCCGCGCGAGAGAAGCACCGCAACCGGGCGCAGGAGCAGCACCACCACCGCCATGCCCGTGAGGATCAGCCAGTTGTCGGCGAAGAAGGTCGCGGGATCCGCGCCGGTGACCCGGTCGACGAGGTCGGCGAGGAACACGTAGAGCAGCATCTCGGTGATCGCCGCCACGAAGGAGGCGGCGAGCACCAGGATCAGGACGCCGCGGATCGGCCGCAGGAAATGCCAGTAGAAGCGCCACGCGACGTCGGGCGGGCGGACGACCGGAGTCGGCCGGAACGGGTCGAGGAGGCTCGCGAACCAGGAGAATATGGACATGATCTCCAATAGATAGGAACACGTGCGTAGCCGCCAATGCCGAATTCACCGCTTCTTGCGCCGGAGGCGTATGGCTGCGAAAGCTTCACAGGCCGTGGCGATCGAGGCGAACCGGAGAAGGCGATCCATGGACGACAGGCTGTCCGAACGGCAGGCGAAGGCGCGGGCGTGGTTCGAGGCGCTCCGCGACGAGATCTGCGCCGCGTTCGAGGCGATCGAGGACGAGGCGCCGGAGGAACTCGCCGGCGGCGACGGCGCGCCCGGCCGCTTCGTGCGCACGCCTTGGGACCGTACCGATCACACCGGCGCCCCCGGCGGGGGCGGGGTGATGTCGCAGATGACGGGACGCGTCTTCGAGAAGGTCGGCGTCCACTGCTCGACCGTGCACGGAGAGTTCAGCCCCGAGTTCAGGGGACAGATCCAGGGCACTGAGGAGACTCCGGAATTCTGGGCGAGCGGCATCTCGCTGATCGCGCATCTGTGGAACCCGAACGTGCCGGCCGTTCACATGAACACGCGCTTCGTGGTCACCTCGAAATCATGGTTCGGCGGCGGTGCCGACCTGACCCCGGTCCTCGACCGGCGGCGCATCCAGGAGGATCCCGACACGCAGGACTTCCACGCCGCGATGCGCGAAGCCTGCGAGGCGAACGGCAGGTCGTGGGAGGAGTACCGCGACTGGTGCGACCGCTATTTCTGGCTCGAGCACCGCA
>JAFGNC010000358.1 GCA_016927175.1 Gammaproteobacteria bacterium
GACCGCCGCCACGGCGAGTTCTACGCGGTGATGCTGCTCGGCGCGCTCGGTGCCATGCTGATGGCCGGCGCCATGGACACGATGCAGCTCGTCCTCGGCGTGCTGCTGTCGTCCGTGACCGGCTATACGCTCGCGGGCTTCCACCGCGCATCGCCGCTGTCCGTCGAAGCCGGCATGAAGTTCTTTCTGATCGGCGCGTTGACGAACGCGCTGCTGCTGATCGGAGTGGTGCTGCTCTTCGGCCTGCTCGGCGGCACGAGCTATGAGGCCATGGCGGCGATGCTCGCGGAGCGCCCGGGCTCGACGGGACTGCTGGCAGGCCTCGGGCTGGCCGTCGTCGGCGTCGCCTTCAAGCTCGCCGCGGTTCCGGCTCACGCCTGGATGCCGGACGTGGCCGAGGGCGCGCCGGCCCCCTCGGCCGCGTTCCTGACCGTGGTCCCGAAGATCGGCGCGGCCCTCGCCCTTGCCCGGCTGCTCGACCTGTTCCCGGACGAGGCGATCCCGTGGCGTCCGCTCGTCGCGACGCTCGCGGTCGCCTCGATGACGCTCGGCAATCTGGCCGCGTTCTGGCAGCAGGACGTGCGACGGCTGATCGGCTGGTCGTCGGTGTCGCAGTCGGGGTACGCGCTGATCGCGGTCACGCTGATCGGGCTGTCCGCGCAGGCAGTGCCGGCGCTGCTGTTCTTCCTTGCGGGCTACGCCGCGGCGAATCTTGCCGCGTTCGGCGTCGTGACCGAGCTGCGCGGGCGGACCGCGCTCGACGACTATCGCGGCCTCGCGTCCGCGCGGCCGGTGGCGGCGGCCGTGCTGATCGTCGCCTTCCTGTCCCTGGTCGGCATTCCGCCGCTCGCCGGGTTCGTCGGCAAGCTGATGCTGTTCGTCGCCGCGATCGACGCCGGCTACGCGTGGCTCGCCGTGGTCGCCGTCGCGAACACCGTCGCGTCGCTGTTCTACTACGCGCGCGTCATCGCGCCGATGTACTTCGACGCTCCGTCGCGGCCCGTTGCGACCCTCGGCCGCGCGGCGCTCGTCGCGATGCTCGCGGCCGGAGCGCTCGTCGTCGTGCTCGGCGCCGGCGCGGATGCTCTGCTGTCCCGGCTGGGTGAGGCCGGACTGCTCGAGGCGGCCGGACGCTAAGCCACGGCCGGCCGGCGGACGGCGCGGGCTCGCCGCCGGGCTGCCCGCCGTCGGCGGCAGGCGGCGAAGATCCGGCCGTTGGCGGCCATCAGCGGTAGGCGGCGAAGACCTCCGCGCTGCCGTCCCGCCGCACGAGCAGCACGTCGTAGGGATCGCGCCGATTGCCGTAGGCAGGCCCGTCCATGCCCGGGGAGCCGATCGGCATCGCCGGCACGGCGAGACCGATCGCATCCGGCCGCTCCTCGATCAGCCGATGGACCTCACGCGCCGGCACGTGCCCTTCGACCGCATAGCCCGCGATCTCGGCGGTATGACAGGAGCCGTAGCGAACCGGCATTCCGAGCCGGGCCCGGGCTTCGCCGTTGCCGCCGTCGTGCTTCTCGACCTCGAAACCGTTCTGCTCGAGGTGCTCGACCCAGGCATGGCAACAGCTGCAGGAGGGTCCCGTCCAGACGCGAATGGGCGTCGCGGCCGCTCCGACGCGTACCGACATCAGGGCAGGCGCCGCGAGCAGCGCGCCGGTCAGCCTGCGCCGCAGCCGGTCGTGCCCGCCGCCGCCGAACCTTTCGATCTTTCGCAACTTCATCATCGGTCTCCGTTCGTTTGCCAGTCGAAACCTCGTTTGCCGATCACAGCTTCACCGTCCTCAGCCGCAACGCGTTCATGATCACCGATACGGACGACAGGCTCATCGCGAGGCTCGCGATGACCGGCGACAGCAGCAGGCCGAACACCGGATACAGGATGCCGGCCGCAATCGGCACGCCGAGCGAGTTGTAGCCGAAAGCGAACACGAGGTTCTGCCGAATGTTGCTCATCGTCCGCCGCGACAGCAGCACGGCGCGAGCGATGCCTCGCAGGTCGCCCTTGACCAGAGTCACTCCGGCAGACTCCATCGCGACGTCCGTGCCGGTGCCCATCGCGATGCCGACGTCCGCCTGAGCGAGGGCCGGCGCGTCGTTGACCCCGTCGCCCGCCATCGCGACGACGTCACCATCCGCCTGCAGCCGCTTGACGATGTCGGCCTTGTCCTGCGGCAGCACGTCCGCCATGACCTCGTCGACGCCCAGCGTGCGGCCGACCGCCTCGGCCGTGCGGACGTTGTCGCCGGTCAGCATGATGATACGCACGCCGGCCTCGCGCAGCGCCCGCAGCGCGGCAGGCGTCGTCTCCTTGACGGCGTCCGCGACCGTCAGCACGCCCGCGAGCTTGCCGTTGACTGCAACGAATATCGCCGTCGCGCCCTTGTCGCGCTCGCCTTCCGCCACGGCCGACAGCTCCTCGACGTAGACCTCGTGCCAGTCCATCAGGCGCCGGTTGCCGACCAGCACGCTGCGCCCGTCGACGTCGGCCCAGACACCGAGGCCA
>JAFGNC010000359.1 GCA_016927175.1 Gammaproteobacteria bacterium
ACGCGGGCCCCGGCATCAGGGACCTCGAGCTCGCGCTGCGGGACGGCTATTCGACGGGCACGGGCCTCGGCCTCGGCCTGTCGGGCTCGAGGCGGCTGATGAGCGATTTCAGCATCGACTCCGAGCCGGGCAAGGGCACGCGCGTCACCGTGGTGCGGTGGCGATGATCCGCTCCGCCGCGGTCCGGGTGCAGGACAAGTCCGGAGTCGCCGAAGCCCGCCGCCTGTGCCTGTCGTTCGCGGAAAGCCTCGGCTGGGGCGAGACGGACCGCGGCAACGCGGCCATCGTCGCGACGGAGCTGGCGTCGAACCTGCTGAAGCATGCCCGCGACGGCGTGCTCGCGCTGACGGCGCGCTCCGACGGCGGGCACGGGCGGCTCGATCTTCTCGCCGTGGATCAGGGGCCGGGCATGCGCGACCTGGAGAGCTGCCTGCGCGACGGCTTCTCCACGGCCGGCTCGCCCGGCACCGGCCTCGGCGCCGTCGCGCGGCTGTCGGACCGCTTCGACGTCACGACGTCCGAGCAGGGCACCGTCGTCGCCGCCGAGATCGAGCGCGGCGCACCGTCGGCGTCGCCGCGGCTGAACGTGTCGGGCCTCGTCCTGCCGAAAGAGGGCGAGGAGTCGAGCGGCGACGGGTGGGAATGTCAGATGCGGCGCGGCGCGCTGTCACTCCTCGTCTGCGACGGCATCGGGCACGGCCACTACGCCAACGAGGCGACGAGGGCCGCGGTGCAGGCATTTCGCGGGCGGCAGTGGGAGAGTCCGAAGGAAGCGCTGGGCGACATCGACGTCATGTTGCGGCCGACCCGCGGCGCCGCGGCCGCGGTCGCGATGGTCGACCCCGCGGCAAACAAGGTACGATTCTGCGGGGTCGGGAACATTTCCGCGACGATCGTCTCCGCCGGCGACAGCCGCCATCTCGTGTCGCGCAGCGGTATCCTCGGTCACGCGCCCGGGCGTACGCCGCTGGCGCTGGCCGGCCAGGCCCGCTCGGCGATGACCGAGTTCGAGTACCCGTGGACCGCGGACAGCGCCCTCGTCCTGCACAGCGACGGCGTCGGCACGCGCTGGAGGCCCGACGCCTGGCCGGGCCTGTGGAACCGGTTGCCCGGCAACGTCGCGGGCACGATCTTCAGGGATTTCGGCAGAGGCAACGACGACGTGGTAGTCGTCGTAGTGAGGCAGGAATGATCGAGTTGCTGGCCATCCCGCTCCGGCACGAGCGCGACAGCGTCTCGGCGCGGGGCGCGGCGCGTCACGTCGCGCGTCTCCTCGGCTTCGAGCACCAGGACCAGATCAGGATCGCAACGGCCGTGTCCGAGTTGACGCGAGCCGTGGCCGCGGGCGCCGGCGCGCCGGCCGCGGCGGTGCGGTTTCTGATCGACGGCGCGGGAAGCTCGCAACGACTCCTGATCAGCGTGACCGGAGAGCAGCTCGGCGCGGCGTCGAGGGACACGGCGAGCGCGCGCGGAGCGGCGCTGCTGGCCGCGCGGCGGCTGCTCGACGACTGCGCGGATCCCACGGGCGGCTCGACCGATACGGTGTCGCTCGGCGTAGCGCTGCCCTTCGACGCGCCGCGCGTCGATCGGGCGCGCGCCCGCGAGATCGGCGTCGAGATCGAGAACCTCGAGGCGGCCGCGGTCGGCGGGTACCTCGGAGAGCTGAAGCAGCAGAACCGCGAGCTTTCGACCACGCTGCTCGAGCTCGAGAAGAAGCAGAAGGAGCTCGAGCGCCTGAACGCCGAGCTCGCGGACACGAATCGCGGCGTCATGGCCCTCTATGCGGAGCTCGACGAGAGAGCCAACCACCTGCGCCAGGCGGACGAGCTCAAGACGAAGTTCCTGTCCTATATGAGCCACGAGTTCAGGACGCCGCTGAACTCGATTCTCGCGCTGTCCAACATGCTGCTCGAGTGCATGGACGGGCCGCTGACGCCGGAGCAGGCGAAGCAGGTGAGTCTGATCCGCGACAGCTCGAGCGAGCTGTTCGAGCTGGTCAGCGATCTGCTCGACCTCGCGAAGGTCGAAGCCGGTAAGGTGGGCCTGTCCGTCGGCCGCTTCAGCGTCGACGACGTGTTCGGCGCGCTGCGCGGCATGCTGCGCCCGCTCGCGCGCTCGCCGTCCGTGACGCTCGAGTTCGAGCCGGCTTCGACGATACCGCCGATTCTCGGCGACGAAGGCAAGCTCGCGCAGATCCTTCGGAACTTCCTGTCGAATGCGCTGAAATTCACCGAATCCGGAACCGTGCGCGCCAGCGCGTGTGTGCTGCGGCGCGGCGAGACGGCGCCGGGGCGCGACCTGCCCGTCGACAAGGAATCCGTGCTGTTCTGCGTCGCCGATACCGGCATCGGGATCGCGCGACGGGATCAGGCCGCGATCTTCGAGGAATTCACGCAGCTGCCGCATTCGCTCCAGAAGGGCGTACGCGGGACCGGGCTCGGGCTGCCGCTGTGCCGGAAGCTCGCGTCGCTGATGGGCGGCGAGGTTTGGCTCGACAGCGATCTCGGCGCCGGCTCGACGTTCTATCTGCTGGTGCCGCGCTTCCACCGGCCCGCATTCGAGCCGCTCGCGGCGAAGGCGCTGCCGCTCGGAGCGCGGTCCGGGCAGGAACGGCAGGTGGACGGGCTGCCGCTGCTCGTCGTGTCGGACCTCGGCGCGCACCGGCGCGCGCTCGAGGAGCTTTTCACGGACAGCGGGCTCGCGCCGGTGCCTGCGAGCGGCGCCGACGTGTCGGCCGAGCTTCTGACGGCGTTGCAGCCGCTCGCCGCCGTCGTGCACCTGTCGGCCGACGTGGCCGCGGATGGCGATCACCGTCCGAAGTGTGTGCAGTTGCTGCAGCAGGCGGGCATTCCGCTGATCGAAGCCTCCGCTGCCGAGGCGGCAGGGTCGTCGGGCCCGGGCCCCGCGTTCGATCGCTCGCTGGTCTCCGCCGCGCACGCCGCCGTGCTGCGTCAGGGGCTGCGTCGCATCCTGATCGTCGATGACGATCGGACGTTCCAGCAGATTCTGTCCCGCCGGCTCGAGCCGTACTGCCGCGACTGCGTGGCGCTGGCGGACGCGCGGCAGGCGCTCGCCGCCGCGGCAGGCGGCGATTTCGACTGCGCGATCCTGGACCTGATGATGCCGGAGCTGGACGGCTTCGCGTTGCTGTCGCGGCTGCGGGACGACGAGGCGACGGAGCGGTTGCCCGTTCTGGTCTGCAGCTCCCGGACCCCGACGGCCGAGGAGTGGGCGCTGCTGCAGCAGCTCGGTGCCGCGTTCGTCCCGAAGAGCGCCCTCGAGCACGAGTCGCTTGGCCGCGGACTGATCGAAGCCTGGCGCCGCGCACCCGGCGCGGCTTCCGTCACGGCGGCCGGAAGGGCGGTGGGGATGCACTGATGCACGCGGATGCGGAACCGCTGATTCTGGTCGTCGACGACAACGACGCCGCGCGCTACCTGAAAGACCGGACCCTGCGCAAAGCGGGGTTTCGCACGGCGCTGGCCGCCGCCGGCGAGGAGGCTCTGCGCCTCGCGCGCGAGGAGCGGCCGGACCTCGTGCTGCTCGACATCAAGCTGCCGGACATCGACGGCTTCGAGGTCTGCCGCAGGCTGCGCACCGACGAGGCGACGGCTTCGATCGCGATCGTGCAGATCTCGGCCACGTTCGAGGGGCCGGAGCATCGAGTGCGAGGACTCGAGGGCGGCGCGGATACTTTCCTGGTCGCGCCCGTCGAGGGGACCGTGCTCGTCGCGACCGTGCGCGCGATGCTTCGCCTGCGCCGGGCGGAGGCGCAGCTGCGCGAATTCGACCGCAGGAAGGACGAGTTCCTGGCAACCCTGGCGCACGAGCTGCGCAACCCGCTGGCCCCGGTCATTTACTGCCTCGACTCGATGCAGCCGCGCGCGGCGGCCGATCCCGAGCTCGCCGGCTGCGTGTCGATCATGCGCCGGCAGATCGACCATCTGGTCCGGCTCGTCGACGATCTCGTCGACATGAGCCGCATCACGCAGAACAAGCTGACGCTGCAGCTGGCGCCCGTCACGCTGCAGCAGATCCTCGACAGCGCGATAGAAGCGCAGCGGCCGCAGCTCGAGGCCAAAGAGCAGAAGCTGACGAGGAGGTTGCCGGAGCAGCCCGTAGAGCTTCACGCCGATGCCGTGCGACTCGCGCAGGTCTTCGGCAATCTGCTGTCGAACAGCATCAAGTACACGCCTGAAGGCGGCCGCATCGAGGTGTCATCCGAGGTCAGCGGCGATATCGTTTCGGTCTCCGTCCGAGACGATGGCATCGGCATTTCGCAGCAGGATCTCGACCGCGTCTTCGAGCTGTTCGTGCAGGTTCGACAGCGCGGCTCGGGGCTCGGCATCGGGCTCGCGCTCGTGACGCGGATCGTCGAGATGCACGGCGGACGCGTATCGGCGTCGAGCGACGGGCCCGGCCGCGGCAGCACGTTCACGGTCCATCTGCCGGTGGCGCCGAAGCATGCGGCGGTCGAGACCCTCGTCGAAGGCGCGCAGCAGGGGACTCCGGAGCGGAAGAAGGTGCTCGTCGTCGACGACAATGAAGATGCGGTCGAGGCGCTGGTGCTGCTGCTTCGCGCCCAGAACCAGGACGTGCGGGCGGCGCACGGGGGTCTCGACGCGGTCGAGATCGCCGCCGAATTTCAGCCGGACCTGATCTTCATGGACGTCTCGATGCCGGACCTCGACGGCCTCGAGGCCGTCACCCGCATCAGGCAGCAGCCGTGGAGCGGCAAGGCCGTGATCTGCGTGCTGAGCGGCCACGGCCAGCCGGCGGATCGCCAGCGTTCCACGGCGGCCGGCGCGGACCTGCACTGGGTCAAGCCGGTCGGACGCGAGGCGCTGATCGAGTTGATTCGCCGCGGGACGCGCCCGGAGACCGGGGGCCGCTGACGGCGGTCGCCGCGGGTCAAAGGCGGAACAGAAACTCCTGCATGCCGTTGCGCAGCAGCCGGCCCCGCTCGACGGTATACCCCGGCATGCACAGCGCGAGATCCTCCGGCGAGTAACGCGGCGCATCCCGCTGCGCGCCGGGCGGCGCGACGTCGATCAGGCGCTGCTCGTCGACCGGCACGAAGCAACCCGGCCGCGCCGACATCGTCTTCGAGGAATACACGATCAGCGCGTGCACCAGGGCTCCCGGGCGGGCGCGGTCGGCCACGGCCGACATGACGGCCGCGAGAGCCGGGCGCGGCAGGTAGTTCAACAGATCCCAGCACAACACGACGTTCGCCGGCTCGCTGCCGCGCGCGGGCAGCAGGCGGTCCGCCTGCTGCCGAAGCTGCTCGGGCCCCATTTCCGGGTCCTGGAAACGCTCGATGCCGTCACCGAGATCGGCGATGTCCATCCGCGAGCGAAACTGTCCGAACAGCGCCAGGGTCTCCGTGCGGGCGGCGCCGAGATCGAGGACGACGCAACGGTCCCCGCCGTGCAGTCGCTCGATCAGCGACGCAAACAGCGGCGCGTTCAGCGCTTCGGCAGCGGTCGGCTGTGGCTGCATTGCGGAACGGTGAGCGGAGCTCACGGGCTCGAGTCTGGGACGGGGAGAGCGGAGCGGCCGCGCGCCCGCCGGTCACGGCGCGCGCGGCCCCCGGCGATTGCCGCGGTCTGCGGGCTGCTCACCCTCTCTTGACGCCCGCGGCTTCCGTCTTTCCGGACGAGTCGCCGGGATTGAAGCCGCCGCCCGGCGTCTTCTGGCCCCCGGAGCTCTGACCCGAGCCGGACGGGCTGCGGCGCGTGCCGAGCGCGGCCTCCACGGCCTGCGGATCCATCTCGATCGAGCCCTTGAAGCGGGCCCCGTCCTCGAGGCTCACGCGCGGCGACGTGATGTTGCCCCGCAGCTGAGCGCTCTTGCGGATGTTGACGCGCTCCGAGCCGTACAGATCGCCTTCCATGTAGCCCTCGACGTGGATCGAGTGCGCGTAGACGTCCGCGCGGACTTTGCCTTGCGTGCCGATCGTGAGGCTGTTGCTCTTCAGCTGCACGGTGCCGTTGACCTCGCCTTCGATGACCAGATCTTCCTCGCCGCGCAGGTCGCCGTCGATATGGATCGAGGGCCCGATCACCGCCGCTTCGCGGTTGCCCGCGGGTCGCCTGGCGGCTGTGGCCTCGGGGGACGGCCCGGCCGGTTTGCGCTCGTCGCGCGACGCCGCATCCTGATTCTTTTCCGTTCCCTTCTTGCCGATTTCGAACATCGTTAGCCCCCCAGGTGACGAAGCACCTCAAGATTGAGTTGGACGCCCGCTAGGGCGAGTGCACGAGCGGCCGTCGCTCCGCAATTCCCGCTGCGCGGCGCCGGCAGGCATTTACGAGGGTGCGGCGCGATGAACGTCCGAGCGGGCGTCGCGCGGCTCTCGAATCCCGACGACATGCGGAGCGGAGTGTCGACGCTTCCGCCCGGTGTGGAGCGCGCACACCGCTGCGACGAAGTTTCGAAACTGCAGATATTCGGCCGTAAGCGTAGACGCTATCTAACATAAATGAAACGGGGCAGACAAGTTGTCGGCGCGCGGCGACAGCGGGATCATTGCGGTCGGCGGGGCGAGGATTGAACGAGTTCACCGGAAGCGCGCTCTAAGGCCACGTCGGCGCGCGGGCCGCGGCCGGGTCGGAGGAGACATCTTTGCGCATCAAGAAGAGCACCCTGATATCGGAAGGCGCCTCGCTGCTGATCCTGCTGGCGCTGATGACTGCCGCCCGCTCGTCGCTGGCGGACCACTACTACGTGCCGAGCGGTTCGATGGAATACGCGCTGATTCCCGGCGACCGCGTCATCGTAGACAAGACGGCCTACGGCGTACGGATTCCGCTGACGACCGTCGACATCTTCGGCTCGCGCAGCCCCGCTCGCGGCGACGTGGCGATCTTCGACTCTCCCCGGGACGGCACGCGCCTGATCAAGCGGATCGTCGCGATCGGCGGCGACGTCGTGTCGGTCCGCGACGGCCTGCTGACGGTCAACGGCAGGGCTCTGGACGAGCGGCTCGGCCCCCGCCGGGCCGTCGAGCGCTACGGCGACCGTGAAGTTCTGCTGAACCTGACCGACGGCGGCGGCCGGGATCTGCCCGAGCAGCGGATACCGGAAGGCATGGTGCTCGCGCTCGGCGATCACCGCGGCAGCAGCCTCGACGGCCGCTACTGGGGCTTCGTGGACGAAACGGAGCTGTACGGCAAGGCCGTGGCGGTCTACTACCGGCGCGGCGACGGCTTCACGTGGCGGCCGCTGTAGCGGCCTCACTCGGCCCGCGACCCCACCTCGTCGGCCAGCGCGCGCAGCGCCGGCGCCACGTCGACCGGATAGTCGCTCCCGCGGCTCAGCGATCGCAGCGCGTCCGGCAGCCGCTCCAGGCCGTCGCGCACGCGCGCGCGGATCGCGTCGAGCTCCGGCAGGGCGCCGACGGTCCTGCCGTTCCTGACGACCGGCGTCAGCAGCGGCTCGCCGGGCTGCTCGTCCCCGAGCACCGTCACGACGTCGCGTGACAGGCGGCCGCCGGCGTCATAGCGGCGGTACACCTGCTTGCGGCCCGGCAGCGTGGCTTTGCCGGGCGAGCGTTTCGCCCGCGCGCGGCCGCCGTACTCCTGCAGCTTGTAGGCGCAGTCGAGCGACGGGGCGTCGGTCGACGCATCGAGGGCCGTGCCGATCCCGAACCCGTCGACCGGCGTGCCGTCGCGGAGCAGGCGCTCGACGTCCGCCTCGTCGATGCCGCCGCTCGCAAGAATGCCTATGCGCGTCCCCGGCGCGCGATCCAGGATGGCGCGAACGCGGCGCGCCAGCTCCCGGATGTCGCCGCTGTCGATGCGCACCGAGCTGATCTCGATCCCTTCGGGCGCGAGCTTCTCCGCGAGCCGCACGACGCGCTCCGCGCCCTTCTCGGTGTCGTACGTGTCGATCAGCAGCACGATCGCGCCGCGGTGCCCCAGCGCGAAGCGCTCGAACGCCCGGACCTCGGAATCGTGCGCTTCGATGTAGGAGTGAGCCATCGTGCCGAAGACGGGAATACCGAACAGCGGATGCGCCACGACCGTCGCCGAGCCGGCGAAACCGCTCAGGTAGCTGGCGCGCGCCGCGAGCATCGCCGCTTCGGCGCCGTGCGCGCGGCGCATGCCGAAGTCGATCAGGGCGGCTCCTCCGGCGGCCAGCACGAAGCGGGCGGCCTTCGACGCGATCATCGTCTGAAAGTGCAACAGGTTGATCAGGCGGCTTTCGACGAGCTGCGCCTGCGGCAGCGGCGCCGTCACGCGCACGATCGGCTCGTTCGGAAAGAAGATCGTGCCTTCCGGCATCGCATCGACGTCGCCGGTGAATCGCAGCTCCTCGAGCCAGCCGAGAAATCGATCATGGAACAGCCCGGTCTTTTCGAGCGCGGCGACGTCCTCGCTCGTGAACCGCAGCCGCTCGAGATAATCGACGAGCTGGGCGAGCCCGGCGGCGATCAGGAAGTTGCGCTTCTCCGGCAGTCTGCGAACGAAGAGCTCGAAGACCGCCTCGCCGTGCATGTCGCCGTCGACATAGGACTGCAGCATCGTGAGCTGGTA
>JAFGNC010000360.1 GCA_016927175.1 Gammaproteobacteria bacterium
GTCGGCTTCACCGATCGCCAGCGCCTGCTGCGGATCGAGCTGCCGCTCGCGGCGCCGGTGCTGATGGCGGGCGTGCGTACGGCGGCCGTCTGGGTCATCGGCGCGGCGACGTTGTCGACGCCGGTCGGGCAGACGAGCCTCGGCAACTACATCTTCACCGGGCTTCAGGTCGAGGACTGGGTCTCGGTGCTGTTCGGCTGCGCGGCGGCGGCGCTGCTCGCGCTCACGGTCGACCAGCTGCTCGGGCTGATCGAGACTGGCACGGCGCGAAGGAGCCGCTGGCGCATCGCGGCCGGCGCACTTGCGCTGCTCGCCGGCGTCGCGGCGGCGCTTGCGCCGCGCGTCGACGCGGGTCTTTCCGGCCGCGGCCCGGAAGCTTACGTTGTCGGCGCGAAGAACTTCTCGGAGCAGTACATCCTGGCCGAGCTGATCGCGGCGCGTCTGCGGCAGAGCGGCGGCACCGTGTCGCAGCGGACGGGCCTCGGCTCAGTCATCGCGTTCCGCGCGCTCGCGCGCAACGAGCTCGACGTCTACGTCGACTACTCCGGCACGATCTGGGCCAACATCATGGAGCGCGCCGACACGCCGCCGCGCGACCTCGTGCTGCGGGACATGGCCGCGTGGCTCGAGCGCGAGCACGGCATCACGCTGCTCGGCGCCCTCGGCTTCGAGAATGCCTACGCGCTCGCGATGCGCCGCGAGCAGGCCGAGCGGCTCGGCATCGAGACCATCGAGGATCTCGCGCCGCATGCGCCCGGCATGGCGATCGGCGGCGATTTCGAGTTCTTCGCGCGGCCGGAGTGGCGGGCGCTCGAGTCGGCATACGGGCTCGACTTCGGCGAGCAGCGGCAATACCAGTCGACGTTCATGTACCGCGCCGCCGCGAGCGGCGCCGTGGACGTGATCTCGGCGTTCTCGAGCGACGGGCGGGTCGCGGCGGAGGATCTGGTCGTGCTCGAGGATCCGCGCGAGGTCATCCTGCCGTACGACGCCGTCGTGCTCGTCGCGCCGGCGCGTGCGGACGACGAAGAGCTTCGCGCGGCGCTCGAGCCGTTGATCGGTGCCATCCCGATCGACGTGATGCGGCGGGCGAACCTGATGGTCGACCGCGACGACGGCAAGCTGACGCCGGCCGCGGCGGCGCGCTGGGTCGCATTGATGGTGCAGGCAGAGACGGAGCCGTAGCGTGTCGCCGTTTCACGGCCAAGGCGAGCGTACGCGTACGGGCCATGGGCGTAGGCCGTGCCCGCGAGGATCGGCAGCGCCGCGCTCTTCGCGCCCGATACTCGTTGCGACGCGGGCTCTCGGCGGACTGACGGCGCTGCCGCGCGCTCGATAGAATGGCCGGGCGGAGGCCCAAGTGACCAGCGTGAACGTCTTCAGGTTTCTCAGTGTGCTATTCGTCGCCGTCTCGATGGCGGGCGGCTTCGCGCATCTGCTGGAGCTGCCGAACAAGATCGATCTGCCCGGCGACGCATACCTGACGGTCCAGCAGATCTACCGCGGCTGGGCGCTGCTCGGGATCGCCGTCGTCGGTGCTTTGATCTCGACGATCACGCTCGCGGTGCTGCTACGCGGCCGCGGCGCGGAGTTCTATCTGGCCGCGACGGCTGCGGCTTGCGTCGCGGCAAGCCTCGCCGTCTTCTTCGCGTTCACTTTTCCGGCGAACCAGCAGACGATGAACTGGACCGTGCTGCCCGAGAACTGGCAGTCGCTGCGGCGGACGTGGGAGTACTCTCATGCCGTCGGGGCGATGCTCTATTTCATTGCGCTGGTCGCGCTGACGCTGTCGCTGCTCGCGAACCGCGCAGACAATTGATTCTGATTCTGATCCGGCGCAACCGGCGGACATGTCAGCGCCGTCAAACGGGGCTCCCTGGCGCACCGAACAGCGGTGTCTGACAGGGCCTATACGCCGCCGTGATGGCCCCGCCGGCATGCTCCGATCAGGGCCGGGCTCTCATTTCCAATCCGGTCCGGCGAAGAACACCCGCGTCTCGCGCGCGACGAGCCCGGACAGCAGCAGCAGGCCGACGAGGTTCGGCAGTGCCATCAGCCCGTTCATGATGTCGGCGAAGTTCCACACCACCTCGAGCTCAGTGACGGCGCCGACGAATATCGCGGCCACGAACGCGAAGCGGTACGGAGCGACGGCGCGGCGGCCGAACAGCCGGTCCATATTGCGCTCCCCGTAATAGGCCCAGCCGAGCAGCGTCGAGAACGCAAAGAAGACGATGCTGATCGTCACGATCATGCCGCCCCACGCCCCCGGCAATCCCATCGAGAACGCCATCGACGTCAGCGGTGCGCCGGTCTCGCCGCTCGACCACGCGCCGGTCGTGACGATGACCAGAGCCGTGAAGCTGACGACGACCAGCGTGTCGAGAAAAGTCTGCGTCATCGACACGAGCCCCTGGCGCACCGGGTGGCTCGTCTGTGCCGCGGCGGCCGCGATCGCGCCCGTGCCGAGGCCGGACTCGTTCGAGAAGATGCCGCGTGCGACGCCGAA
>JAFGNC010000361.1 GCA_016927175.1 Gammaproteobacteria bacterium
CATGGCGGCGGGCGGGCCGGCCTGCCCTCCCGCCGCCGCGCGAGCTATGCTGACCGCAGAGCCACTTGAGGAGATCAGCCATGCTCGAGCGGATACAGGATCTGCCTGCCGGAATCTGGGGCCTGCGCGCCACGGGCAAGGTGTCGAAAGAAGATTACGACGACGTCTTCTACCCGCTGCTCGCCGAAGCCCGGCGCCAGGGCCAGCGCATTCGCTTTCTGTATCACCTGCCGCCCGAGTTCGAGGGGTTCACGGCCGGCGCCGCATGGGAGGATGCTCAGATCGGCCTGCGGTACCTGCGCCTGTTCGAGCGCTGGGCCATCGTCAGCGACAAGGAATGGGTGCGAGGCGTGACGCGCGGCCTGAGCGCGCTGCTGCCCTGCCCCGTCAGGATCTTCCGTGACGCGGAGTGGAACGATGCGCTCGAGTGGCTCAGCGCCGCAACGTCGGCGGCGCACATCGAGCACCGGCTGATCGAGGACCGCGGCGTCCTCGTCGTCGAGCCGAAAGGCAGGCTCGGCACCGAGGACTTCGACGCGATAGCGATGACCGTCGATCCGTGGGTCGAATCCGGCCGCGAGCTGCACGGCCTCGTCGTGCACGCGCGCGAGTTCCCCGGCTGGGAAAGCATCGGCAGCTTCCTGCGGCACGTTCAGTTCGTGCGCGACCACCACCGCAGGATCCGGCGGGTCGCGCTATCGGCCGACGGCGCAATCGCGAAACTGGCTCCGGCGCTCGTCGAGACGTTCGTCGACGCGGAGATTCAGCATTTCGGCTACGACGAGATCGACAGAGCCATCGAGTGGGCGGGCCGACCGAAAGCACCGGCACCGGATTCGCCTTTACCGCTGTAGCGCTCCCGCGTCTATCGAATCCACACCGCGGCTGCGCAGGGCGGCGTGCCGTTCGCCGCCCTATGGGCACTGGCGGGAAGTTTTCAACCCCCGTTCCAAAAATCGTTCAGCCTGCATCTAATTCCGGAGCGCTCGGCGTGGCACGGTGATTGCAACCCGATGGGTACGCCAACTACATGGAGTGTATCTATGCGTACCAACATTCTGCTGACCGGCCTCGGAGCACTTGGAGCAGTCGGATTGACGCAGCAACCGGCAGCGGCCGCGGACGACGTCAACTACACGTATCTGCAGTTGCATGCCGTGGGCCGGGACGTCGACGCATTCGACGATCAGGACGGCGCGATCGAGGATCTCGACGACGGCAGCGGTTTCGGCATCAGAGGTTCTTACCAGTTCCTGCCGAAGTACTTCGTGTTCGGAGACTATTCCGACACGGATTCGGACGTCGCCTTCGCGAGCGAGTCGGTCTTTCCCCTGCCGGCGGACACCGACATCACGCGGATGGACGTCGGGGTCGGCACGAACCTGCCCATCAACGACCGGGTCGATTTCGTCGGCCGCGTCGCGTACACCGACGTCGACTATGGCGACTTCGACATCGGCGCGGGCGGGGACCTGCTGAACGGCGGCCTCGACAATCTCCGGGACCAGCTGCGCGAGGACGACTCGGACGGCTACTTCGCCGATGCGGGCGTCCGTGCTCAGCTGACGGAAAACCTCGAGGGCGCCGTCGGGTTGCGCTATACGGACGTGCAGAACATCGACACCACGACCGTGATCGGCTCGCTGATGTTCGAGCTGTCCGACAGCTGGGGTATCGACCTGTCCGTCGACGCGGGTGACGAGCTCTCCACATACCTGCTCGGGGTGCGCTTCTCGCCCGAGATCTGACCCGTGCGCGGACCGGAAGCCCGGCCGCGTAAGGCTCGCCGTGGCGGCGCGCAGGCGCCGCTGCGGCGGCCCGCCCCGGCGCGAGAGCGGCAAACGCGAGCCGATGTCCTGTCGGCGCCTGCTCAGAGCCCGAACACGCGCTCGGCGTTCGTCTGGTACAGCGCCTTCTTCTCCTCGTCGCCGATAGGCAGGTTGTCGGTGACCGCGACCTCCTCGACGATGTACTGATAGGGATAGTCCATCGCGTACAGCACGCGGTCGGCGCCGAGCACCTGCCGCGCGTACAGGATCGCGGGCTCCCAGGCCATGCCGCTGGTGGTCACGTAGAAATTCTCGCGCATGTAGTCGCTCGGCTTCTTCTTCAGCGGCCGCACTTTCTCGTAGCGGCCCGTCTGCACGATGCCCTGGTGAAAGAAGTCGACGCGGAACAGCCAGTACGGAATGCCCTCGCCGAGGTGCCCGACGACGATCTTCAGGCGCGGGAAGCGATCAAATACGCCGCTGACGATGAGCCGCAGCATGTGCAGGCCGGTCTCGACCGCGAAGCCGAAGATCGCGCCGTCGAGGCCGCAGTCGAGAAACGGCTGGATCATCGCTCGCGGCGGCGTCTGCGGATGAATGTAGACCGGCACGCCGAGCGCCTCGGCCGCCTCGAAGATCTGCCAGAACTTCGGATCGTCGAGGTATTCGCCCTGGGTGTGCGAGTTCACGATCGCGCCCTTCATGCCGAGGCGCGTCACGGCGCGCTCGAGCTCGGCGGCCGCATGCGCCGGGTCCTGAGGCGCGATCGCCGCGAGCGCGGCAAGCCGGTCGGGACGGCGTGCCACGGCTTCGGCCAGCTGCTCGTTGTAGTCGACCGTCAGCGCTGCCGCCGTCGCCGCATCGAAAATCTGCACGCCGGGCGCCGTCAGGGAGACGATCTGCTTCGCGATGCCGCTCGCGTCCATGTCCGCGATGCGCCGCTCGCCGACATCCTGCAGCCGCTCGACGATCGCGTTCGTGCGCGGGCTGTCGTTGAACAGGAAATAGCCCATCAGGCTCCTGAAGCCCGGATCGTCCACGGTGCCGTCGCGGATCGCGCGCCTGTAACGCTCGATCAGGTCCGTCGGCGCGTATGCCTCTTCCGTCGCTATCCTCTGATATGCCGCCATTGCTTCCCCCGTTGCGCCGCGTCCGTTCGTCCAGGCCGTAAGGTCGCAGCATCCTCCCACACGGGCGCCGCGAGTGCCAAGCCGCCGTGACCTGCCGCGGCCCGTCGCGCTAGACTTCGGCGGAACCGCCGGCCGACGCGGCCCCCGTCGTCCCCGCGGGCCCGCCGCACGAAGCAGACACGACAACTCGGAGCCGCCATGCCGCTCAAGAAAATGGAGCACTACCTGGTGCTGACCGACGACCTCGAAGCAACCCGGCGCTTCTACTGCGACGTGCTCGGGATGACGGAAGGCTTTCGTCCGCAGCTCGACTTCCCGGGCTACTGGCTCTATCTCGGCGACACGCCCTGCATTCACGTCGGCGACTGGGATGCCTACGCCGTGTGGACACGCGAGGTCGGCATTCCGATCTCGGCGCGTGCCGCCGGAACCGGCCCGCTCGACCACATCGCGTTCAACGCCACCGGATTCGACGAGACCGTCGAGCGCCTCGAGCGGCTCGGTATCGGCATGAGCCGTAACGAGCTCGACGACATCGGCCTGAAGCAGCTGTTCATCAGAGATCCCAACGGACTGATGATCGAGCTGAATTTCCGCGAGGCGCGCGGATGAAGAAAAGGGGTCTGGAAAAGGGGTCAGGGCCCTTTTTCAGTGGAAAAGGGGTCAGGGCCCTTTTTGCGCTCTAAGGGTCAGGGCCCTGAGTTAGACGCCCGGCCGGAATTCTCGCGACGCGGCGGCCGTGATACTGTTGCGCGCTGCGCGCGATAGGGAGAGGACTTCAGTGAACGCAACGGACTACGGTTTCGTCGGCATCGGCCGCATGGGCGCGAACATGGCGCGGCGTCTGCTCGACGCCGGATTCTCGCTGACCGTCTACGACACGTCGGCCAAAGCCGTCGAGGAGCTGGCCGCGCACGGCGCCCAGGCCGCCGGCTCGCCGGCCGAAGCGGCCGACGCAGCCAAAACGTTGTTCCTGAGCCTGCCGACGCCGGACATCATCCGCAACGTCGCCCTCGGCCCGGGCGGCGTGCACGAAAGCCGTAACGTCCGTTATGTCTTCGACTGCTCGACGACGGGCCCCACGACCGCGCGCGAGGTCGCGGCCGGGCTCGCCGAGAAGAACATCACCTACCTCGACTGCCCGGTCAGCGGCGGCATCGCCGGCGCGAAGAACGGCACGCTGGCGGTCATGGTATCGGGACCTCGCGCGGCGTATGACGAGAACGAGGCCGCGCTGAAGCAGTTCGGCAAGCTGTTTTACGTCGGTGACGGGCCCGGTCAGGGGCAGGTCCTGAAGCTCGCGAACAACCTGCTGGCCGCCGCCGCGATCGTGCTGTCGTCGGAAGCCGTCGTGATGGGCGTCAAGGCCGGGCTCGACCCGAAGCAGATGCTCGACGTCATCAATGCGGGCAGCGGCCGCAACAGCGCCACGCAGGACAAGTTCCCGAAGGCGGTGCTGACGCGCACGTTCGATTTCGGCTTCGCGACCGGACTCTCTTACAAGGACGTCAAGCTCTGCATCCATGAAGCGGAGAACCTCGGCGTGCCGACCGTCGCCGGCAGTGCCGTGCTGCAGATGCTCGCCGTGACGCAGGCGCGCTTCGGCGCGGACTCCGACTTCACGTCTATCGCCCGCGTCGTCGAGGAATGGGCCGGCGTCGAGATCAAGGGCTAGGGCCCTCGGGCTCGGGCCCCGGCGCGGCTGAACGACGCATGCAGGAACGCTCGCCGCAGAGCCGCCCCGGCGCGCCGACGCTGACCGAGCGCATGGCTGCGGCCGTCGCCGGCTGCCGCTTCGACGCTCTTCCCGCCGAAGCCGTCGCGAAAGCCAAGCTCTGCGTGCTCGATTACTTCTCCTGTGCGCTCGTCTCGCACGAGCTGCCGTGGAGCCTGCAGGCGATAGACGTCGCGAGCGACAACAGCGGCCGTAACGGCCGCGCCGATGCGACGGTGATCGGCACCGCCCATCGCGTGGCGCCGCACGACGCGGCGTTCGCGAATGCCGTGCTCGGGCACGCGCTCGTGCGCGACGACATGCACGTCGGCAGCGTCAGCCATCTCGGTGTCGTCGTGCTGCCGACGCTGCTCGCGCTGACGGAGGACCCGCGAGGCGCGGACGCCCGCGGCCGCGATCTGCTGACAGCAATCGTGTGCGGATACGAGGTCGGCGGCAGGATCGGCCGCTCGATTCTCGACGTGGACGTCGCGAAGATCTTCCGGCCGACCGGAATCGCGGGTCCGATCGCAGCCGCGGCGGCCGCCGCGCGCCTGCTCGGGCTCGATGCGGCGCGCACGGCGGCCGCGATCGGGCTCGCGGCCAACACCGTGGCCGGTTACAACGAGTGGGCCGCGACCGGCGGCAGCGAGATGTTCTTTCATACCGGTTTCGCCGCGCGCAATGCGCTGACGGCCGCGCAGCTCGCCGCCGCCGGCGCCTACGTGTCGCCGAGCGCCGCCGACGGCCCCGCCGGGCTGCTGTCCGCCTTCGGCAAGCCGACGGCGCCCGACGTGCCGGAGCCCTTCGACGGCGAGCCGGAGATCCTGTCCGTGTTCTTCAAGCCCGTGCCGGCGTGCAACTATGCGCAGTCGCCGGCGCAGGCCGCGCGCAGGATCGCCGTGCACGACCGGCCGACGCCCGGCGACATCGATCGTATTCTCGTGCGCGTCACGCGCGCGGCCGCGGCCTATCCCGGCTGCGACGCCGGCGGACCTTTCGAGCACATCCTGCAGGCCAAAATGAGCATCCAGTACAACGTCGCGGCGGCGCTCGTCACCGGCGCGTTCGACGAAGCGGGCTATCGCCCCGCCGGGCAGCCGGAAATCTGCCGCCTCGCCGCGGCGGCGACGCTGGTCGTCGACGAGGCGCTGACCGAGGCTTACCCGCGGGCGCAGGGCGCCGAGGTCGTCGTGCTGATGAAGGACGGCACGGAGCACCGCTGCCGCGTGCCGGACGTCGCGCCGGCGAGCGAGGCCGAGGTCGAGCAGCGCTTCAGCGCCGCCGCGGCGGAGCGGCTCGGGCGGGACAAGGCCGAAAGGCTGTACGAGTTCGTCATGACGCTCGAGTCCTCCGTCGAAGCGACGACGCTGGCGCGGCTGACGCATTGCGCCGATCTGACGCCGGCAACGACCTAGATCAGCGGACTCAACGACAAATGGACGCGCTTCAGCACCTCGAGAACTTTCTGCAGTCGCTCGTCGCCGGGCTGCTGACCGGCACGAACTACGGTTTGATGTGCGTCGGCCTGACCGTGATCTTCGGCGTCATGCGCGTCATCAACTTCGCGCAGGGCGAGTTCATGATGCTCGGCATGTATTTCGCCTTCTACTGCTTCGGCTTCATCGGCGCGCACATCTTCTTCGGCGACATGATCGCGCCGTTCCTGTCGGCGCTGCTCGCCGGCCCGGCCGTGTTCCTGCTCGGCGTGCTGCTGCACAAGGCCCTGGTCAGCAGGGTCACCGGCCTCGGCGGCTCGAAGCTCGAGGCCGAAGGGCATTACGCCCAGCTGATCCTGACGCTCGGCATCTCTCTCGTGCTGCAGAACGGCGGACTGTTCGTGTTCGGCTCCGCGCCGCAGTCGATCGCGACGGAGCTGTCGTACAGCGCGTGGGAGGTGGGCCCGTTGTACGAAGACCGCGTACTGATGTTCGTCAATCAGGCGCAGACGATCTCGGCGCTGGTCGCGCTCGGCGTCGTCGCGGGCTTCGCGCTGCTGATGGCGCGCTCGAGGCTCGGCCGCTCGCTGCGCGCCGCGGCCGACAATCCGCGCGCGGCCGTCTACATGGGGGTCGACGTCGATCGGGCGTATCGGATCGCTTTCGGCCTCGGCGTCGCGATCACGGCGATCGGCGGCGGGCTGCTCGCCGTCAACTATCCGTTCCAGCCTTACGTCGGGCTCGAGTTCGTCATCATCATGTACGCCGGCGTCGTGCTCGGCGGCCTCGGCAGCGTGCGCGGCGCCTTCCTCGGCGGGCTGACGATCGGTCTCGTGCAGCAGCTTTCGACGCTGGTCCTGCCGAACCAGCTGCAGAACACGGCGATCTTCGTCGTGTTCCTGGCCATCATCCTGCTGAAGCCGGAAGGGCTGTTCGGCCGCGTCGCCCGTAAAGCCTGACTTACCGAGCTATGCGGACGGCGGCGGCCGCTCCTGGCTCGGCTCGTCCCGCCCCCGCGGCGTCGTCAGTTCCGGCTCGCGGCACCCCGACCTCTTCAGCGATCCGGCAGCGGCCGCTCACCGATCCTCGCGCTGTTTCGGGATGATCGAGATCGAGCCGTCACGCTCTAGCACGGCGTAGTCGATCTGCTCCATGCTCCTCAGCCCGCGCGTCTCGCGAGCCGCGTTCAGCACGTTCTCCGCATCGATGCGCGCCTTCCGGAGACGGTCCTCGAGCGGCCGGCCCTTCTCGACGACGACCAGCGGCAGGCCTTCGAGAATCATGTCGAGCCGCGGCCATTGCCGTTTCAGCAACGACAGCCCGATGTCGAACAGAAACAGCGTGACGATCAGCAGCAGCGAGTTCGTCACCGAGTAGTCGTCGCCGAGCAGAGCGTTCTGCGTCGTCTGCGCAATGATCAGCAACAGCACGAAATCGAACGTCGTCGTCTGGCCCAGCGACCGCTTGCCGGCGATCCGGAAAACCATCAGCAAAAACACGTACACGGCGAGCGCGCGAATCACGACGTCCATGACAGATTCCTCCGAGGTTGCATCCATCCGGCGGCGGCCGCCGCGCCGCCGGAGCAGGGCTCCGGCACTGCGGCGGTCACGGGTAAACGAATTGCCAGAACTCGACCGCGGCGGCGTCGCCTCCCCCCGGCCGCGAGCTGCCGGCGCGGCCCGAGCCGCCGTGGTCGCCGCTTTCGACGCCGATGCGGCCGTCGACCTTCCATAGCTTCTGGGGCTGCACGTTGAGCAGGATCGTCACGGGCTCTCCGGCGGCCGCCAGCGCGAACTCCATGACGATGCGGTCCGCGCCTGCCTCGGTCCGCTGCGGGCGAGGCACGATCTGCGCGAGACCGAGACCCTGCAGATATGCCCGGTCCACCCACAGCCGCAACGTGCGTTCGCCGGAGGGCGAAGGCTCGACGGCGACGCGGATCGTGTTCGGCGACTGCTGGCGCGCGAACCGTGGATATTCCACGGCGAGACGGCCGTCCGCGCTGCGCACCGCCGTCGTGCTGACCGCGCCGGTACCGAAAAACCCGGCGAGAGCCGCGGCCACGATCAGCGCGAACAGTATCCAGCCGATGCGCTCGACGGTCCACGCGCGCCGCTGAAACTTCAGATCCTGGACAATCTCGAGATCGGGCAGCTTTCGGTCGGGCATTCGGGCATCCAGATCACGGCGCCGCGCAGCGTCAGTTCCACTCGAGCGGATAGATCATGATCCGATTCGCGAGCGGCGCCGGCACCAGCAGCTGATGACGTTTCTCGTCGTAGCCGATCTGGGCCGGAGATCCGATGCCGCCGACGACCGTCCGCGCTTGCGGGCCCAGCAGGCGATAGACGGCATTGCCCTGCCAGCTCGTGACGAGCAGGGAGTCGTCGGGCAGCCGCAGCAGGCCGTCCAGCTGGCCGTCGGGGAGCGTGGCGTACGGAGTGCGCTCGCCGGACGCGGTCAGCCGGTAGACTTCGTTGGCGTCCGCCGCGAAGGTCGTGACCAGCAAATCCCGGCCGTCCGTGACGATGCCGTCCGGCCGCTCGAGAAACGCCCCTTCGGCGATCCGAACGGCCTCGCCTTCCCCGGCGACCCGATAGACGGCGCCGGGCGGACGGCTGCGCTCGCCGCCCGTATCGGTCACGTAAATGCGTCCCTCGGCGTCCGCGGCGAGGTCGTTCAGCATGTAGGAGTCGGGCGCGCCATGCGTTCGGACCAACGCGCCGGTCGAGCGGTCGAAGACACGCACCGCGCCGAGATCGGCCACGAGCAGCTCGTCCTCGACGATGATCATGCCCTTCGGCGCGTGCAGCACGATCGATGGATCATGCCCGTCGATCCATCGGAGCTCGAGAATCTCGCCGTCGGGCGACACGCGCGAGATGAACCCGTTGTCGTCCTCGACCGTCAGCTCACCGTTGATGTTGCTGACCAGGTAAACGTCCGCGGCCTCGTCCCACAACACCGTTTCCGGGCCGCTCAGCCGGCCTTCCCCGACGACGCGCGGCTGCCCGGCGCGCGCCGTGCCGAGACGCCGATCGGCCGGCTCGAGCCCGGCCACTTCCTGGGCGTCTGCCGGCGATACCGCGACGGCACCGAGGCTTGCCGCCGCCAGGAACGCGAGGTCGATCAGCCGGTCGCCCCGTCGTGCCGGTCCTGCTTGTCGTGCCTGCCGTGCCTGTCGTGCCTGCATCACTGCCTCCTTGCGATCCGTGCCGCAGAATGCCCGCTCACCTGAGCGAAGGCTCCGGTCCCGGCGCCGCGACTTCGCCTGCCTGCCGCTCGCGTCCCGTCCGCCGCTCGCGCGCCGCGCGCCGCGCGCCGATCGCGTCCAGCCAGCCGACGAGCAGCCAGGCCGTGACGCCGATGTACAGCAACGAAGGCGGCACCCACATGATCAGCCCGGCAAGCTGCTGGTCGACGATCGGCTCGAGCCCCCACTCCCGCGTGATCTCGAGATGCGACGCGTACAGCGGCCGGCTCGCGAACGTGATCAGCGCGCCGAGGATGCTGCCCTGCAGCGCCATCGCGAACACGTAGAGCACACGCGCTCCGTTCGCGAGGCGCTCGCGCTCGCGAATCCGCAGCACCGTCGCCCAGAACAGCACGGCAGTGATCAGGAATCCGGCGTGCTCGGCCGTGTGCACCGCATCGTTGCGAACCGCGAGGTCGTACAGCTGCGGCGCGTGCCATACCCACAGCACGCCGGTCGCGAGCAGCACGACGAGCAGCGGGCCCTTGCCGCCGCCCTCGACCGGACCCGCGATCGAGCGCGCGACGCGGTTCTCCCACCTGCCGGCCCGGCGCCGGCTTGCGGCGGGCAGCGCCCACAGCAACGCGACTTCCGGCGCGCCGAGCACGAGCAGCGGCGCGGCGACCAGAATCAGCAGCAGGTGCTGCACCATGTGCAGCGAGAACAGCGCGGCCGACATCGAATCGAGCGGCGACATCAGCGCCGCGATCAACGTAGCGATGCCGAGCGTGTAGGATGCCGCGCGAAGGCGGGAGATGCCGCGGCCGGCGCCGGCCCGCGACCACAGCCGGTAAATACCCGTGTAATAGATCGCGACGCCGATCAGGATCGGGATCACGACGCCGGGGCGCGCGGACCACTCGCTCCAGAAATCGAACCCGGCCGGGCCGTGCGCCTCGCCGTGGGCGAGCGCGGCGCGCGGCAGCAGCGCGCAGGCCGGCACGGCCGAAAGCGCCGCCAGCAGGCTCGCCGGTGCTCGGCGGAGCGCGGCGCGGACACGCGAATCGCGGCGGCGCATGCCCTACTCCAGGCTCTCCAGATACGCCGCCAGCGCGTTCAGCGTCCTGCCGTCGAACTGCGCGAGCTTCGGCATTTTGATGCCGGGTTTCATCCCTTGCGCATTCACGATCCAGGCCTGCAGCCGCGCCCGCGTATTCGGGAACGTGCCGGCGCCGAGGGTCCGGCGGCTCGCGAAGTGCGTCAGATCGGGCGCGACGCCGCCCCGCGCCTGGGTCCCGCGGATCGTATGACACAACGCGCACGCATACTGCTCGAAGGCGTTGCGCCCGCTGATCAGCTCGGGATCGGACGGCATCGCCGCCGGCTGCCGCTGGTGCTCGACCCAGCTTCGGAACTCGGCCGGCTCGTGCGCGACGACGAGCAGCCGCATGTTCGAATGCTGGACGCCGCAGTACTCGGCGCACTCGCCCCGGTAGACGCCCGGCCGCTCGGCCTCGAACACGAGGTGGTTCGTGTGCCCCGGGATCGCGTCGAGCTTGCCGAACAGCCTCGGCACCCAGAAGCTGTGGATGACATCGGCGGACGTCAGCCGGACCTGGATCTTCTCGCCGACCGGCACGTGGATCTCGTTGGCGACCGAGAAACGCTCGCTGGGCCGACCGCCGTAGTCGATCTCCCACCACCACTGATGGGCCGTGACCTCCAGCTCGACCGCCGGATCGGCTACCGTGCCCGGCAGGGCCCGCAGCGTGCCGAGCGTCACGAAGAACAGCACGCTCAGCACGACGACGGGCACGGCCACGCCGCCGATCAGGATCCAGCCCTTGCCGCCGTCCGCGTCGATCGGCAGGTGCTCCGTCAGGCTGCCGCGCCGGCGCAGCGCCCCCCACACGATCAGCACGCCCATGACGACGATGGTCAGGCTGACCAGCGCGATCAGCCACCAGCCGAGCGTCGCGAGCAGGCGCGCCTCGGGCCCGCCGCCCGTCAGCGTGTTGAACGGCGCGCCGCCGCAGCCGGCCGCGAGCGCGGCAGCGGCCGCAGCGGCGAGGCCGGCCACGGACCGGCACCACGGACCGCGCGGCGTCATCCGCCTCCGCCTCCCCCCGCGGTCACCCCGGGGATGTCCCGCCGCGGCGGCGGGTTCGGGTATACCGGATTCGGCGGCGGCGGCTCCGGCTCCATCGGCGTATCCAGCGACTTGATGTACGCCGTCAGCTTCCACATCTGCTCGACCGGCAGCTTCGTGCCCCAGGCCGGCATGCCGTAGCGCCGGCCTTCGGCGATGCTGTCGAAGATGTCCTGATCGGCGGAGCCGTAAAGCCACGTCGCGTCCCGCAGGCTCGGCCCCATGCCGCCGCCCGCGCGACCGCCGTGGCAGCCGTAACAGTTGAACCAGACGAACAGGCGCCGGCCCTCCTGCAGCACGTTCGGCGTCGAATCGTACGGGTTGTCGACCTCAATCAGCGGCCGGTCGGGCCCAGGCTGCGTTCCCATGACGCGACCCGTCAGATCCATCAATGCGCCCGCCGGCGCCGGCTCCGCTTCGGTCGTCTCCTGTGGCTGGCACGCCGGCAGCGTCAGAATCGAAACCGCCACCGGCAGCGTCAACGCGAATCGCTTCATCATCGCTCCTCCTCGACCAACGGCACGCCGTAGCGCTCGAGCAGCGCGCGGATGTCGGCCGCGCGCGTCTCGATCAGCTCGTCGAGCCGGGCCCGCAACGCGACGTCCTCGTCGCGCACGGCCATCGAGATGTCGAACACGAATGGGAAGCCGCCGTCGGACCGCGGCTCCACCGGCCTGATCTCGAGCGGCACGCGCTGGCGCGACGCGAAGTAACCGGCCAGCGGTCCCCATGCGATCGCGACGTCGATGTCGCCGTCGGCGACGGCCTCGATCAGGCGGGACGGCGGATGCGGCTGGCTGTAGTCGCCGTAGATGCTGTAGCCGACCATGTTGTCGATGAGCCCGCGGCGACCGAGCGCCGCCGCGCCGGGCGTGCTCGAGTAGTCGTCGCCGACGGCGTGCACCCCGATGCGCAGACGCCGCAGGACCGGGTCGTCGAGGCCCGCAACGTCGAAGCCGGCGTCGCTGCGCCGGACGAACACGTACGTCGAGCGGTAATACGGCCGTGTCGTGCGGGCAAGCTCGTAATCGGACGGCACGCCCATCACGACGTCGCACAGGCCGGCGTCGAGCGTGTTGCGAATGAAGCCGCGGCGCTGCGGGTGCCAGGTGTACTCGATCGGCCGGCCGAGTGCGTCGCCGACGAGGCGCGCGAGCGCGTTCTCGAAGCCGTTCCGGCGCCGGTCCGAGAACGGCAGATTGTTCGGATCGGCGCAGATGCCGAGCGCGTCGCCGTCGGCCCGCTCCGCGGGATCCGCCGCGGCCGCCGTGCCGCCGGCGAGTGCCGCGGCCGCGACGGCGGCCGTCAGCACGGTGCGCAGGCGCGTCACGACGGCGCGCAGAGAGCTAGAGCTTCGGTCATTGCTCGGGGATCGAGAATACATACAGCAGGTCTCCCGGGGCCGTGACTTTCTTCAGGTCCGCGGCCGCGCCGGTCGTGCCGAGCGCGGCCGTCGGGTCGTCGGCGGAGATGGACTCGAACGCGTTGGCGCCGACCCAGCCGCCGATGCCGGAGTAGATCGCGATGCGCTGCCGGCCATCTGGTCCTAGAAAAGTTATAGGGTTACCAACGATTCCTGAGCCCGTCTTGAACTTCCACAGCTCCTCGCCGTTGGTCGCGTCGACGGCCTTGAACCAGCCATCCAGCGTGCCGTAGAACACGACGTCACCGGCCGTCGCGAGCACGCCGCTGTACACGGCGTAGGGCTCCTCGACCCGCCACACCTCGCGCGCCTCGGCAACGTCCCACGCGACGAGCTTGCCTTTGTAGTTGCCGGGCCCCGGCTTCATGACGACGTCCGCGCCGAGATACGGCGTGCCCGCGATGTAGTTCGCCTCGATGGCCTTGTAGCTCATGCAGAAGTTGTGCGCGGGGATGTACAGCAGCCCCGTGCGCGGCGACAGCGCAGACGGCACGAACTCCTTCGCCCCGGTAGACGACGGGCAGATGTCGAAGGTCGTCTGGCCGAGATGCGTCCGCTTCGCCTCGTTGACGAGCGGGTAGCCGGTCTCGAGGTCGTACTCGTCCGCCCAGTTGGTCGCCTGATGAAACTTCTCGGCCGACAGCAGCTCGCCCGTCACGCGGTCCAGCACGAACACGAAGCCGGTGCGGCCGGGATGCACGAGGAGCTTGCGCATCTCGCCGTTCCACGGCATGTCGACGAGGATGTTTTCCATGATCTCGTCGTAGTCCCACGCATCGTGCGGGACGACCTGCCAGGCCCAGCGCGCCTGCCCGTCGTCGGGATCCCTCGCGATGATCGAGATCGACCACTTGTTCTCGCCGGGCCGGAGGTCCGGGTTCCAGACGCCCGGATTACCGGTGCCGTAGTACAAGAGATCCTCTGTGGGGTCGTAGGAGATCCAGCCCCAGACGGTGCCGCCGCCGAGCTTCCATTGGTCAGGGGGCCAAGAACTTACGCCAAGGTCCTCGCCTTGATCCTTAGGATAAAACGGCTCGAACTGCTCGCCCGCCATCAGCGTCTCCTCGTCCGTTCCGGTGCTGTAGGCCGTCCACAGCACCTCGCCGGTATCGAGGTCGAGACCCTTGAGCCAGCCGCGCACGCCGAGCTCGCCGCCGCTGTTGCCGACGATGACCTTATCCTTGACGATCATCGCGGCCATCGTGGTCGTCTCCCCTTCCTCGACGTTGCCGAGCCGGGTCTTCCACAGGAGGCTGCCGTCCTCGGCGTCGACGGCCACGACGTTCGTGTCGAGCGTCGCGTAGACGATCTTGCCGTCGGCGTACGACGCGCCGCGGTTCACGATGTCGCAGCAGGCCTTGCCGACCGCGGTCGGATCGGGATGCGGCTCGAACTTCCACTTGAGCGCGAAGCCGGGCTGCGTCATGTCATAGGCGAACAGGTAGTTCGGGTACGGCGTCACGACGTACATCGTGTCGCCGACGACGAGCGGCTGGCCTTCGTGGCCGCGCGGAATGCCGGTGGACCAGGTCGTCTCGACCTGGAGATTCGCGACGTTTTCCGTCGTGATCTGATCGAGCTCGCTGTACCGGGAATTCGCGAAGTCGCCGGTCGGGAGCCAGACCTCGCCGGGCGGCCCGGCCGCGGCCGTGCGCGCGATGCGCATGCCGTTACCGCTGCCGTCGCCGCCGGTCACGTACTCGACGTCCTGAGCGACGGCCGGCGCCGCCGCGAGTCCGGCCGCCGCGGCCAGTAACGCGAGCCGCGCAGCGTGCCTGCCGCCGGTGTGCCTGTCGTTCGTTCGCTCGTCGGTCTCGGTCATCGGGCTCTCGCTTTTCCGCAGCAAGTGCGGATCAGTGCAACGTGTACAAGTAGGCCGCGACGTCCCGCGCCTGCGGCTCCGGGACGTCCAGGTCCGGCATCGCCGTGCCCGGCTCGATCGAATGCGCATCCATGACCCAGCGGATCAGGTTCTCCGGCCGGTTCGGCACGGCGCCGGCGATGAAGGTCCGCCGCGCCCACGAGGTCAGCGGCGGCCCGACCATGCCTTCGGCTTCGCGAATGCCGGGGATCGTGTGGCACGCGCCGCAGCCGACGCTGCGGATCACGGCGGCGCCGCGTTCCGCGTCGCCGCCGGCGATCCGCACGGACTCGACCTCGGACCGGCCGCCGCGGCAGCCGGCGAGCACCGCGAACGCGGCCAGCGCCAACACGAGCATCGCCGCAGCGGGCCTGCCGCCGACGGTCCCGATCGCCCGGCGGCCGCACGTGCGCGGCGCCGCGCGGATTGCGACGCGGCGGCTCGCGCGGCGCGGCGGGCGAGCCCCGATGCCGCTCCTCGCGCCGATGTCCGAAGGGGCATTCATGCGGCGGTGTGCAGGCACGGGTCCACCAGCAGCGGCGTCAGGCCGAAGAAGACGATGTTCAGCAGCAGCAGCAGGCTCAGGAAGAATCCGAGCTGAGCCATGAACTCTACGCGGTCCCACCCTTCCGCCGCCGTGACTTTGCCGCCCCGCGTCCGGGCCTTGAACGTCCGGTAAGAGACGACGGCCGCGGCGGCCGCGACGACGATGGCCGCGGCCGACACGCCGAGCAGCGTCACCCACTGCCACGCGCTTAAGGTAGGCCCCGAATCGCAGCTGCGGCCGAGGACGGACACGGCGACGATCTCGGATATCGTCCACGCCGCCGGCGCCGCGAGCAGGCCGAACCACAGCCGTCGCTCTACCTCCTTCGGCGGCGCTTCGCTCGTCGTTCCCGGCTCGACTCGATCCATCATGCGGCCTCACGGTGCGCCAGCTTCAATGCGGGAAACGATTCGGATCTGCCATTCATCACTCACGGCGGGGGCGCGTAGAACCGCGGCGACAGATAAAGAATGGCGACGACGAAAATCCACACGATGTCGACGAAGTGCCAGTACATCGTCGCGTTCTTGACGGCGAGGTGCCGGCGGCCGTCGAAATGCCCCGCGAACGCCCGCGCGAGCACGAACAGCAGCATGAAGATGCCGAGCACCAGGTGCAGGAAATGGAACGACGTGATCGTGTAGAAGATGGAGCCGTAGGCGCTTTCCTCCGGCGTCAGCGTCCTCAGGTGCTTGC
>JAFGNC010000362.1 GCA_016927175.1 Gammaproteobacteria bacterium
CGGACCATCGCCTTCAGGCGGTTCTCGAGCGCGCGCTGATGCTTGTCGCCGTGGATGTCGAACCGGCCGGCGAGCGCCGGCAGCGTCAGCGGGCCGCCCGCCTGCTCCATCATCGCGGAGATCGCGTCCCGGCTCGGTATCGGGTGCTCGTACTGGCGCTCGCGGTCGTCGCCGCGAGGCCGCTCATTCTGCGCCATCAGGTCGTAACCTGAAGAGGCGTAAGGACGGTAAGGACTATCACTCCCGCATCTTATAACGAATCGGCGCGGGCTCGCCCGCCACGTTTGACAGAGTCGCGAGCGGCCAGTACATTCCTCCGGCTTCCAGCCCCCTGCCGAGGTGGCGGAATTGGTAGACGCGCTGGCTTCAGGTGCCAGTGGGGGAAACCCCGTGGAGGTTCAAGTCCTCTCCTCGGCACCATGCTCGAACCGTCCGCTGAGCGCTCGACGTCCCTGCGCTTCCACGCACGCGATACATGGCGTGGCCGCGGAGTGCGCGCCGTGCTCCCCATTCTGAGGCGAGCGGCAATCGCAACGGGAACCCGCGCTTGAGACGGGCAGACCTCCGGCTGCTCGCTTTCGGTTTCACGTCGACGTTTCTGTCCGGCTTCGGGCAGACGTTCTTCATCGGACTGTTCAGCGGCGATCTGCAACAGGCGACCGGGCTCGGCGCCGGGAGTTTCGGCGCGCTGTACTCCGGCGCGACGCTCGCGAGCGCCGTCACGATCTTCTGGGTCGGCGGGCTGATCGACCGTGTCGCGTTGCGCTCTTATGCCGCCGCGGCCGTTCTGCTGCTCGCGGCCGGCTGCCTCGTCATGGCGCTCGCCGACGGCGTCGCGCTGCTCGCGGCGGCGCTGTTCCTGCTGCGCTTCGCCGGTCAGGGACTGATGCCGCATGCGGCGGTCACGACCGTCGCCCGGCATTTCACGCGCGCACGCGGGCGCGCTTTGTCGACTGTGCTGGTGGGGCATCCTGCCGGCGAGGCGCTGCTGCCGGTCCCGGCGGTCGCGATCGCCGCGGCGGGCGGCCGGGATGCGGTATGGCTGATCGCGTCGGCGGCCATGCTGGCCGCGCTGCCGCTGCTCGTGTGGCTCGCGACACCCGCCGTGCGCGCCGCCTCGAGCGCCGCGACGGCCGCTTCGAGCGGCCCGACGGCCTCCTCGCGCGCGCCGACCGTGGCTTCGAGCGCGCCGACGGCCGCTTCGAGCGCCCCGACGCCCGCTCCGGACGCGTCGCGGCACGAGGTTCTGCGGGACCGGCGCTTTCATCTGTTGCTGCCGACGCTGCTGCTCCCCGGCTTCGTCGTGACCGGCGTGCTGATTCATCAGGCCGCGCTGGTATACGAGAAAGGCTGGACGGCGGCGTGGTTCGCCGGCGCCATTGCGGCATTCGCGGCCGGGCAGATCACCGGCATGGTCGGCAGCGGGCCGCTGATCGACCGGATCACGGCCAGACGGCTCGTGCCGTTCTATCTGCTGCCGCTCGCCGCCGCCTGCATCGCCGCGACACTGACGGACGCCAGGTGGATCGCGCTCCCGTTCATGCTCGGCATGGGCATCACGTCCGGCGCCTCCGGCGCGGTCTCGACAGCGCTGTGGGCTGAGCTCTACGGCGTCAAGCACCTCGGCGCGATCCGGGCACTCGCCGCCTCCACGATGGTGTTGTCGACGGCGCTCGCGCCGGCTCTGTTCGGCTGGCTCCTCGAAGCAGGCGTGGGCTTCGAGGCGCTGCTGCTCGGCTGCGCCGCGGCCGCGGCCGTCGCCCTCGCGCTCGCAACGAGCGCCGTCGGAGCGCGAGCCGCGGCGCCGGGACAGGCCTGACGAGCTCCGTTCGCCGGGCATCCGGATCGACTCATCCGCGGTACAATCGGTCCATGGCCCGGAGGCCCGGCATCGTCGCGATTGCGCTCGCTCTGAGCGCCTGCGCCTCGCCCGGCCCGCAGCCGCTCCCGGTCGCTGCCACGCAGCTCCTCGCTCCCGATCTGCTGGCGGTACGCCACCCGACCGAGATCGTGCCGCGCAGCACGATTTCGGAGCTCGACGACGCGATGCGCGATTTCGTCGCGCGCCACACCCGGCGGACCGACCGCCCGCGGCAACGCCTGGAGAAGTTGCTGCTCGGCATGCGCGACGCGGGGCTGTTCGAGCTCGAATACACGAACGACGTGACGCTGACCGCACGGGAGACCTTCCACGGCAAGCGCGGCAACTGCCTTTCGTTCACGATGCTGTTCGTCGCGCTGGCCCGGGAGGCCGGCCTCGACGTGCGTTTTCAGCTGGTCGAGATTCCGCCGTCGTGGTCGGGCAGCTCGGACTACGTCATCCTGAACAATCACATCAACGCTCTGATCCGCGGCGGCCACGACCCCGACTACGTCGTCGACTTCAACGTAGAGGAGTACAAAGGCAACTACGCGACGCGCACCGTCAGCGACGACTACGCCGTCGCTTTGTTCTACAGCAACCGCGGCGTCGAAGCGCTGACCGCGGGCAGGCACGGTGAGAGCTTCGAGTACTTCCGGCGCGCGATCGAGGCCTACCCCGACATCTCCGAGCCGTGGGTGAACCTCGGGGTGCTGTTCTCGAGCCAGGAGATGATGGATCACGCCGAAGCCGCATACCTGCAAGGGCTCGCCGCAAACCCGCACAACCGCTCGGCGCTCGTGAACCTGACGGAGCTGTACCGCAAGCGCGGTGACGACGCGCGGGCCGCGGAATATGCGGAGCGGATACGGCGTTACCAGCAGCGCAACCCCTACTACCACTATTCGCTCGCGACCGCTGCGTACGAGAGCGATCGCCCGCGCGAGGCGCTCGAGCTCATCGACAAAGCGATCCGCCTGAAGAAGGACGAGCACCAGTTCCACTACCTTCGCGGCCTCGCCTTCTACGAGCTCGGCGACATCGACAGCGCGCGGGACAGCCTCGTCCGGGCGAGAGATTACGCCGAGCGTCGCGAAGTCCGCACGCGCTACGCCGCGAAGCTTTCCGCTCTCGGCGGCTGAATCGGGTCGGTTGATGTCGGGACGCTCGGAGCGCCCGCCCCGGCCGCGACCGCGCTCAGCCGCCGTCGCTCGGAGCGCAGCCGCTCCGGCAGGCGCACGCGACCGAAAGGTGCGAGCGGGCCTTTACGGTGCGAGAAGCGCGGCGCCTGAAACCAGGCGCCGCGCCCTCTCCCGGCGGCTCAGAAGCTGACGCTCGCGCGGGCGTAGAAGTAACGCCCGGCCGTGTCGTAGCTGAACGGCAGCGTGTTCATGTCGTGATTGCTCGTCACGTAGGGCGGCTTCTTGTCGGTCAGATTCCGCACGCCGAGCGTGAACTCCGCTTCGCGCCAACGGTAGTAACCCTGCAGGTCGTGGTACCAGTACGAGTCGATGGAGTTGACCAGGTTCGCCTCGTCGGCGTTCAGGTCGTCGACCGAGCTCTGGAACCGGTTGATCAGGCTGAGCCCCCAGTTGTCGCGGGCCATCCTGACGATCACGTTGGTCTGCAGGTCCGGGAACGCGGCCGGCACGTCGCCCTGATAAGGATCGGTGCCGAACTTGCCCTGCAGCTCGAGGATCGGCCCTCCCGGGAACGCCTGGAACTCGTACGTGTCGAGCCAGGTGCCCGACACCGTGAAGTCCCACTGCGCGAAGTTGCCTTCCATGCCGTAGTCGAACTGAAAGTCGAGGCCCGTCGTGGTGAACGTCGCCAGGTTCTCGTCCGTCAGGCGCTGGCCGGCAACATTGCCGAGGAAGTCGCGTCGCGGGCTCGTCGGATGGGGTGCCCTTTCGACGACCGCCGGCCCCTCGATCAGCGCGCACAACGGGCTCGAGAAGCCGGGGCTCGCGTAGCAGCCCGTAATGATGTTGTCCGTGCCGGCCGCGCCGATCGCGTTCTCGATGTCGATGTCGAACCAGTCGAGCGTCATCGAGAACCCGGACAGCGCTTCCGGCGTGAACACGACGCCGAACATCGTAGTTTCCGATTCCTCGGGCTGCAGGTCCGGGTTACCGCCCTGCAGACCGTTGGCCTGATCCGACGTCAGGCTGAAGTTCGGCGGCAGCCCGTCCGCCGCGCAGTTGTCGCGAATGACCTGGTTCGAGTTAGCGCCCCAGTTCAGGCAGGGCTCCGTGTACGAGGCCGCCGTTTGCTGCTCCGGCGCGAACAGCTCGCCGATGTTCGGCGCGCGGAAGCCGTCTCCGGTCACGGCCCGGAAGCGCAGGTTCGTGAAGGGCGCCCATTCGATCGCGAGCTTGCTGTTCGTTTCGGAGCTCTCGAGGAAGTCGTAGTCCGACTGCCGGACCGAGGCCTCGATCGCGAACAGATCGGCGCCCGTCACTCCGGCCACCAGCGGCAGGCGCACCTCGGCGTACGGCTCCTCGACCGTGTACTGGCCCTCGGTGATCTCGCCGCTGACGAAGTACACCTGCCCCAGCAGCGCCGCGCCGTCGGGGTAAACCGACGCCTTCTCGGAACGCCGCTCGAAGCCCACCGCCCACTCGAGCGGACCGCCCGGCAGCTCGAATTCGCCGGAGTCGCCCGCGACGTTGAACTGCAGAATCCGCATCTTCGAGCGCCAGCTTTCGTTCGGATTTACGAACGCGTACGCCTGCTGCTCGGGGGTCAGCGTGCCGATCGAGAACGGATTCCAGACGTCCGGGCAGTCGGGATTCGCCGCGCAAAGGTCGGGTGTCAGCATCTCGTCGAAGCGCGGCTGGTTCGCCCGGCCGAGCTCGCGCTGCGAGTCGTTCCAGTCGCCGTAGTTGTACGACAGGTCCCAGACGATCCCGTTCTGGAACTCGCCTTCGACACCGCCGACCAGTTGCCACACCGTCGCGTCCTGCGACGAGCGACGGCCCTCGGACTCGGCAATGCGGCGGGCGATGAACACGCTCTGCGGTGCCGTGCAGAACGGGTTGCTCGCGCACAGGACGTCGCCGAACGGATTGTCCGGATGGTTCGCAGGGATTTCCGGCCCCCAGAACGTGCCTTCGGGCGCCAGCAGCTGATCCGACTCGCGGTTCGCGAACATGCCCTCGAGCGTGAATCTGACCGTGCTGATACCTTCCGGCAACAGATCGTAGTTCGCCGCACCGTACAGGCTGCGCACTTCCTGCGGTGTGACCATGAAGCTCGTCGCCGCATAGTTAAACGCGTCGGCGGCCCCGAACGGCCGCGCGATTCCGGTTTCCTGGTCGACGATGTAGCTTCCGCTGTCCACCGACGGGGAGATCGAGGCGGGATAGGTCGTGCCGCTGCCCGAGCAGATCAGCTGGCCGTCCACCTCCGACAGCGGGCACGCGGAGAAGTCGCGGTCGCCCTGCATGATGACCTCGCGCTCCGTGGCCTGGGCGCTCAGCAGGAAATTGCCCCGGTCGAACGTGTTGCCGAGAGTCAGCGACAACCCGTACTGCTCGCCGTCCGACTCGCCCGTCACGTCGTATTGGGCGCTGAGCTCCACGCCCTCGAAGTTGGTCTTCGTGATGAAGTTGACGACGCCGGCCACGGCGTCCGAGCCGTACACGGTGGAGGCGCCGTCGCGCAGCACCTCGACGCGCTCGATTGCCGCGCTCGGGATCAGGTTCAGGTCGACGATGCCGTCCACGCCGACGGGCGGCGGCCGGTGGCCGTTGACCAGCACCAGCGTGCGGTTCGGACCGAGCCCGCGCAGCCCGACCGTCGCTATGCCGGGATTGCCGTTGTTGATGGTCGAGCCGAAGTCGCCGCCGTTGACCATCGGCAGGTCCTGAATGAAGTCCTCGATCGTCTGATGTCCGGTGATCTCGAAACGCGTCTCATCCAGCACCGTGATCGGCAAGGTGCTGTCGAGATCGGAGCGGCCTAGCCGCGAGCCGGTCACGACGACCTCCTCGATGCCTTCCTGCGAGGACGCAGGATCGACCGGAAGCATCCAGCCGGCGGCGACCAGAGACGAAATCGGAACCAACGAGTAGCCGTACCGCGGCCTTGCCCGGCCGCAACGGGATCGATCGTTCGGTGACACTGCAGCACCCTCCGTCGATGGATGGAAACGTTGAGGGATGGAAATGGTATCCGAAGTACGTAACGGCACGCATGCAAAAGCGGTGCCAATATGACGCCTGCGCGCGACAAATTGCTCCTGCTAACCGGTTCTACGGGCCTGGAGGCCGC
>JAFGNC010000363.1 GCA_016927175.1 Gammaproteobacteria bacterium
GATGCCGAGCACGGCCGCGAAGGCCGGGAAGCCGAAAGCGAACCACGTCCAGAACAGCCGGTGGTAGCGCCGCGGCAGCGGGCGCCCGTCGCGGACGGCCTCGCGCGCGAGGTCGCGCATTCGCATCTGCATCCACACGACCGGCATCCAGAAGGCGCCCGTCACGGCGTACAGCACGAGCGACAGCGCTATCCAGCCATCGAGGATCGGGTAGCCGAGCAGCCGCGCGAGCAGCACGCCCGTGATCGGTTGCACGACGACGGCGGTCGCCGTGAACACGAAATCCGCGAGGACGACGATCGACGCGACGCCGGCGATGACGGGCGGGTCGGCGCGCAGGTGCGCGACGAGCATGAAGAACGCGATGCCGGCGCCGGTGCCGAGCAGCACGGCCGCGCCGATCAGATGAACGAACAGCAGCGCGAAGTAGTACACGGGCGCGTCGGCGTCAGCGATCCTCGAGGATCGCGAGGGCGACGAGATTCAGCGCCATGATCGGCCAGATCTTCATCATCGGCCCGATCGGATCCGCCCACAGGACCGGCAGCACGAGCGTGCCCGTCACCATGTAGAACAGGGACAGCGCCAGCGCCGCGTACAGCGCGGCGCGGGCGGTGCGGCGGAACGCGATGCCGATGCCGACCAGGATGTCGGCGACGGCGCCGGCAATGACGCCCGGCACGGCGACGGCGCCCGCGCCGCCGCGCTGCATGTATTCGACGCCGACCTCCCAGCCCGGGCCGAGCGAGATGATGCCGGTCACGATCCAGAATGCGGCGAAGACGGCGAACACGACGGGCTTCAGGAAAAACAGGCGCGCGAACCAGCGTTCCTGCACGGACGCAGGCTCCGCCGCGAGCGCATCTTCCAGACGCCGCGGGCGGATGCCGGTCAGCTCGGACCACGGCTCCGGATCGCCGACCGCGCCGCGCGAGAACTCCTTCCTCGCGTTGCTGCGCATCGGCGTGCGCCAGCCGAGCAGGCCCGCGGCGTCGCCGAGCCGGTAGGCGAGCGCGGCGGCGGAGCGGGGTACCGCCAGCCGCCGCGGCGGCGGCAGCCGCAGCCAACGCCGATAGATCAGCACGACGTCCTCGAACGCGAGCCGCTCGGGACCGGCCACGTCGAGCGCGACTCGTGACGGCGCAGCCGGATCGACGAAGAACAGCACCGTCGCGACGACGTCGGCGAGCTGCACGATCTGCAGCTCGCCGGCATCCGGCACGCTCGCGAGCACGGGCAGCGCGGCGAGCGCGCGCAGCAGAGCGCTGCCCCCGTAGGCCGCGCGGCCGACGACGACGGACGGGCGCAGCACGACCCAGTCGAGGTCGCGCTGCATCAGCGCCCGCTCGCCGGCCTGCTTCGTCTCGGAGAACGCCGTCAGCGGCTCGCGGTCCGCGCCGATCGCGGACAGGTGAACGACGCGGCGAACGCCGACGGCCTCGCAGGCGCGGTACAGGGCGTCGATGCCGTCGACGTGCACGCCGCGCGTGCTGTCGCCCGGCGCGTCCTGCAGCACCCCGGCGCAGTTCACGACGGCGTCGACGTCGGCGAGGTGCGGCCGCCAGGCCTCCGGCGACGTCGCGCGCGCGATGTCGAGCTCGCGCCACTCGACGTCGGCGGCCTCGCCGCCGCGGCGTCGGGCGACGGCCAGCACGCGGTGGCCTTCGCTCCTGAGCCGCGCGAGCACGGCAGAGCCGATGAAGCCGCTCGCGCCGATCAGCATCACGCGCACGTGTTCTCTCCCGCAGTTCTCCGCCGCGCCTGCCGCCGGTTCTCCGCCGCCAGTGACGATCGGGGCCCGTGACGATCGTTCAGTGACGATCGTTCAGTGACGATCGGCCCGTGACGATCGTTCAGTGACGATCGTTCAGTGACGACCGAATCAGGCGCGTCGGATCGTCTCGCGGTCCGGCGCGCGCGGCGCGTCGGCGGCGTCGGCCGGCGCCAGGTCGGCGACGCCGGTTGCCGCGTCCGCCTCCGCCGTTTCGGCCGCGGCGATCGTCTGCTGCGGCCGTTCCACGGCAAACTCGTCCTCCGCCATCTCCCAGCAGCTCAGGAAGAAGGCGGCGATGATCGGTCCGATCACGATACCGGCGAGGCCGAAAGCCGTCAGCCCCCCGAGCGTAGACAGCAGGATCAGGTAGTCGGGCATTCGCGTATCGCGTCCGACCAGAATCGGCCGCAGCAGGTTGTCGACGAGGCCGATCACGAGCACCCCGACCAGCACCAGCGCGACGCCGGCGAAGATTCTGCCGCCCGCGAACAGGATCACGGCCGCCGGCACCCAGATCACCGCCGGACCGATCGCGGGCAGGATGCTCATCAGCGCCATGACGACGCCCCACATCACCGGTGCGGCGAGCCCGAGCGTCCAGAAAGCGATGCCGCCGATCGTGCCCTGCACGACGCCGACGACCAGCGTCCCCTTGATCGTCGCCCGCGACACCTCCGCGAATCTCGCGAGCAGGTGCCGCTCGCGCTCGTCGCCGAGCGGCAGCGCACGGACGAGTCCGTCGAGCAGGCGAGGGCCGTCCCTCAGGAAGAAAAACAGCAGGTACAGCATCAGGAAGAAAAAAATCGTGATGCGTACCGTGTCCTGCCCGATCGCGAGCGCGCGTGCCGCGATGAAGCGGCTCGCGGCGACGGCGGCCGCGGAGATCTGCGCTTCGACGCGCTCCGGGTCGAGCCGCAGGGTTTCCAGCAGCGCGGTCAGCTGCGGGATGCGCAGCTCGATCGCCGAGTAGATCCGGGTCATGTCGAAGCCGCCCTCGTTGAGACGCTGGACCAGGGCCGTCGCCTCGGTGCCGACGGCGGTCACGACGCCCGCGAGCGGCAGGATCACGATCAGCACGACGAGCAGCATGCTCGTTGCGGCTGCCAGCGACCGCCGGCGGCCGGTCATTCGCTGCTCGATCCGGCTGTGCAGCGGATAGACGACGATGCCGAGCGCGACGGCCCAGAAGATCGGCTGCAGAAAACCCCGGATCAGCCACAGGAAGGCGGCCGTGACGAGGATCAGCAGCGCTGCGAAGAAAGCTCTCTGGACGGTGGTCGGGGTCATCGTCGGCTCCGATCTTGCTGTTCAGCGCACCATGGGCTCGAGCGCCGCGCCGCCCTCAGCGCCTTCCGCCGGAGTTGCGCGCCTGCTTCTTCATTTCGGCCCACCA
>JAFGNC010000364.1 GCA_016927175.1 Gammaproteobacteria bacterium
CCCGTCGACATGGAGCGCACGTCGTCGAGCTTCCGTCGCGGCGACCTGCACGGTATCGCATCCACGACATATCAGTACGGCGCCCACCGCCCGACCCCGGACCTCGGGCAGAACGTCGTGCCGGGTTGCGAGCGGCTCTACCTGGTGGGCCCGTTCCAGCACCCGGGCGGCGGCGTCTTCGGCGCCGGGCGCGCGGCCGCGCTGCGGCTCTTCGACGACCTGGGGCTCGACTTCGCCAAGGTCGGTGAACGTCAATGATGACGCTGTACTCCACCGACAAGACCGCGCTGATGGAGGTACAGTCCATCCAGCGCAGCGGCAACGATCTGCTGATTCAGGGGAAAGTGTTCGGCACGATGCCGATGACGGCTCGCCTGACGCCGGCCGAAGCGCGTAAGGGATTCGGACTGCTGAGCCTGAAGCTCGTGCTGTTCATCCTGACGCTGCCGTTTCGGCGCGGCTGACCTCCCGGCCGGCGGCCGGGCCCGGCTCAGATCCGCGCGAGCATCTGCGCGCTGCCGGCTGATTCCACGAGACCGACGGCGCGCAGCACTTCGATGCAATCGCTGACGGCCCCGTCGTCGACGTTCGCCGTGGACGCCCACCGAGTCACGCGCAGCCATTCCGCGGCGTGCTCCCGGCGCAGGCCATAGTCTCGGGCGATGTCGTCGGCGGCGGACGGCGATGCCGCGAAACGCGCGGCCTCGGCCAGCACGTGCTCGAGCGCCGTCGCCACGTCCGCGGCCTTCTGCCGCAGCGCATCCCCGGATACGCATACGACGAACGCGGGCCAGGGCGCGCTGAACTCGCCGACGCGCCGGAAACGTCCCTCGTCGACGAGCGGCTGCGTCATGAACTTTTCCCACAAAAAGACTTCCGCGCCGCCGTTGTCGAACGCCTCTACTGCACCGTCGAGTCCGCCGACGACGACGAAGTCGAGCTCACCGACAGGCCATCCCACGTGCCGCGCGTGAGCGAACGCCATCAGATGCGAGCCCGAGCCGTGCCGGCTGATCGCGTAACGGCTGCCTTGCAGATCCGCGACGCTGTGCAGATTCGACGCCGCCGGCACGTGGATGCCCCAGATCAGCGGCGTCTCGGTGAAACGGCTGACGATGCGATAGGTGCCGCCGTTCGCGATGCCGGCCACGGCGCCCTCGGTCAGCAGCATCGCAACGTCGAGCTCACCCTCGTTCAGCGCCGCACCCATCGCGCCGCTGCCGCCCGGAAAGTCCTGCCAGCTCGCATCGATACCGGCCGCGGCAAGCCGGCCGGAGCCGAGGACGCGGCGCCACGGCAGATTGAAGTGCTCAGGCACTCCGCCGATCGCCAACCGCCGCAGGCGCTCGCTCACGTCGGCTCTCTTCGGTTCATGGTGCTCCTGGGGGACCGTGCCCCGGTCAATCATAGAGGGTCACCCTCGCCCGCGCACGGCGGCGCGGCGTGTCGCGTTCCGTTCGCCTTCCGCAACGGCGACCGATGTCTCGCCTAAGAGCACGGGCGTAGTATCCTGCCGTCCTCGAACCGACGTCCGCGCATGCAGGAGCTGCTGCACCGGCGTCAGGCGCTGCCATCAGTACGCCGGGGGTAACGACTCTGATGCTCGATTCCATACTTTGCCTTTCGACGCCGTCTCGCGGCAGGGCCGCACTGCCCCTGTCGCTGGCGCTCGCCGCGGGGGCACTCGCCGGCGGCGCCGCGGCGTGGGCCGCCGAAGACGGCGAGTTCGTACCGGTCAACGACGCGATGCTGGAGGATCCGGATCCTTCCGACTGGCTCATGTGGCGAGGAACGCCGAACAGCTGGGGCTTCAGCGAGCTGGATCAGATCGACCGCGGCAACGTGTCGAAGCTCGAGCCCGCGTGGACGCGCGAGCTGGAAGCGGCCCCGAGCCAGGAAGGCATCCCGCTGGTGTACCGCGGAGTACTGTACTACCCGCAGCCGATGGACGTGACCACGGCGATGGACGCCGCAACCGGGGAAACGCTGTGGGAGCATCGTCGGGATCTGCCCGAGGACGTCGGGCGTTACGTACCGTTTCCGCAGACGAATCGCAATCTCGCGATCTACGGCCGCCTGATCATCGACAACGGTTCCGACGACTACGTTTACGCCATCGATGCCGAAACCGGGGAGCTCGCGTGGGAGACCCGGATATTCGATTACCGGACGCATCCCGCCAAGCAGGGGTCGGGGCCGCTCGTCGCCGACGGCAAACTGATCTCCGGCCGCAACTGCATGCCGGAGGGCGGCCCGGACACCTGCGTCATCACCGCCCATGATGCGGTGACGGGCGAGGAGCTTTGGCGCAGGCGCACGATTCCGCGTCCGGGCGAGCCCGGCGCCGACAGCTGGGGCGACGTGCCGGACGACGAGCGCTGGCACGTCGGGTCATGGCTCGTGCCGAGCTACGACGCCGACCTCGGGCTCGTCTACGTCGGCACGTCCGTCACGGCACCCGCGCCGAAGTTCATGCTGGCCGGCAACGACCGGCAGTACCTCCATCACAACTCGACGCTCGCGCTGAACGTCGATACCGGCGAGATCGAATGGTTCTACCAGCACCTCGTCGATCACTGGGATCTCGACCATCCGTACGAGCGCATGCTGATCGATACCGCGGTCGCGCCGAATGCCGACGACGTCCCTTGGATCAATCCGCGGCTGCGCGCCGGCGAGCGGCGCAGGGTCCTGACCGGCATACCGGGGAAGACCGGCCTGGTTTATACGCTGGACAGGGCGACGGGCGAGTTTCTTTGGGCGCGGCCGACGATCGAGCAGAACGTCGTCGCCGGCATCGACGGCGCCACCGGCCGCGTCGACGTGAATCCGGAGACGCTGTTCACCGCGGCGGGCCAGGAACGCTTCGTCTGCCCGACGACGAACGGGGGCAAGAACTGGCCTGCGGGGGCCTACAGCCCGCGCACTCGGACGATGTACTTCGCGATGGCGAACACCTGCATGCGGACCACGTCCGTCGCCGACGAGGCGACGCCGGAGCTCGTCTACGCGATAGACAACGAAACCTTCATCACGCCCGGCACCGAGCAGCTCGGCACGCTGCGAGCGATCTCGGTCGAGAGCGGCAGCGGCACCTGGCGCTACGATCAGCGCGCGGCGATGACGGCACTGCTCGCGACCGCCGGCGACGTCGTGTTCGGCGGCGATCTCGCAGGCACGTTCCGCGCCTTCGATGCCGAGACGGGTGAAGTGCTGTGGGAGTACGATCTCGGGGCGCCGGTCACCGGACACCCGGTCACGTTCGCCGTCGACGGGACGCAGTACGTGTCGATCAGCACCGGGCGCTCGAACATGTCCGGAGCGCTGGCCCGGCTCACGCCGGATGCGGAGCCGGCGAGCCGGGACAGCAAGCTCGTCGTGTTCGCGCTACCCGCCGGAGACTGAAGCGCTGGCGCGATATCCCCGCAGCTGGCGGGCGAAATCCTCGAGCGCGGCGATTCCGCTCGACTCTGCGTCCGCGCACCACGCCTGCAGGCGCGTCAGCAGCTCCTGCTGCCCCTTCGCCTGCTGCGTCCACACCGCCTTCAGCCGTTCCTTGTACTCGTAGATCGTCTGCAGGTTCACGTGCGCCTCGAGCACCTCGGCCAGCCGACGGTGCTTGGCGGCGTCGAGCTGAATGTCCTCCTTCGCGATCAGAGGACGGACGCTGCGCAGGCGCCTGCGCGCCTCCCGGCTCAACAGCCGCGACTCGGCGCGCAGCACGGGCATCACGACCCGGCTGCCGTACAGCTTCATGACGTGGAAGCGGTTGGACACGACGGCCCGCAGCATGTCCATGTCGACGACGTGCAGGTTCGCGGAGAATTGCGTCTTCGGCGCCGTCCTGCGCACCGACGCGAGCCCGAGCATCTCCATGCAGCGGATATAGAGCCAGCCGATATCGAACTCCCACCACTTGTTCGACAGCCGCGCCGACGAACCGTATGCGTGGTGGTTGTTGTGCAACTCCTCCCCGCCGATGATGATGCCCCACGGCACGATGTTGCGTGACGCATCCTCGGTCTCGAAATTCCGATAGCCCCAGAAGTGCCCCACGCCGTTGATGACGCCGGCCGCCCAGAACGGAATCCAGACCATCTGGACGGCAAAGATCGCAACGCCCGCAAGACCGAAAAGCAGCAGGTCGATCGCGAGCATGATGCCGATGCCGAGCCCGCGGTAGGGGCTGTAAACGTTACGCTCGAGCCAGTCGTCCGGAGTGCCGGCGCCGTACGCGCTCAGCGTCTCTTCGATCTTGGCCTCGTCATGGTAGAGCCAGGCGCCTGCGAACAGCACACGCCAGATTCCCTTCTTCTGCGGGCTGTGCGGATCCTGCTCGCTTTCACACTTGGCGTGGTGCTTGCGGTGAACGGCCACCCACTCCCGGGTGACCATGCCGGTCGTCAGCCACAGCCAGAACCGGAAAAAATGGCTCGGCAGCGGATGCAGGGACAGAGCGCGGTGCGCCTGGTGGCGATGCAGAAAGATCGTGACACTGGCGATGGTAACGTGAGTCAGCAGCAATGCTGCGACGACATACCCCCAACCTGAAAGATTCAGCAAACCGTCGAAACCCATTCCAATCCCCGCAATTAAACCTATACGTGCTCCGGGTACGAAAGACCCGCGCCCAGTTATTCAAGCGTATCAGAACGGAGGCTTGCGCAGGCGGATTTCACGGATCAGACACGGAATCGGGAACGGCGTGCCGATCGCCCCCGCCTGCGGCAAGTCGCGGCTCCCCCCCGCTGGCATAATCCCATGATTTCGTGCCCGAAGCCGGCAAATCGGCGCGGGCCGGGCGGGAGCCGACCGATGATCGGCCGGCCCGACTCCGTGGGACATGACGGCGGCATGACGGCGCTCGTACCTATATCGCGCCGCCGACTCCGCTCTGGCGCCGGCGAGGGACGCGCGCGCGCCGGGAGCGTTTCGGCCCGTCGGGAGCTGAGAGAAGTTGACAGAAGCGGCTGCCTCCGCGTAGTAGACTTCGCGCGGATCAAGGGCTACGCTGCGTCGCCGACTGATCAGAACATACATAAGAAGGGGGGACCACGCCTTTGAACTTCATCGAATGGATCGAAGCGTCGGCGCTCGCGGAATGGGTGCGCATATCCATCAGCGGCTATCCGGCGATGATCACGCTGCACTCTGTCGGACTGGCCGTAATGGTGGGTCTGTCCCTTGCGGTCGACATGCGTCTCCTCGGAAGATTCCGCAGCATTCCGTTCTCGTCCCTCCGAACGTTCTTCACCGTTGCGTGGATCGGCTTTCTGATCAATTTCGTCTCCGGCGCCGCGCTGTTCTCGTCGCAGGCCACGCTCTACGTCACCAACGTGCCGTTTCTGCTGAAGATGGCGTTCGTGCTGGCCGGGGCGGCGACCGTAGGCTACCTGCAGGCAGCGGTTGCGCGCACCGGCGACAGCCAGGGAGCCGACTCCGTCGCGACCGGCGCGACGAGATTCGTGGCAATCCTTTCGATCGTCGTGTGGCTCGGCGCTACGATCACCGGCCGATTGATCGCGTACTTGTGAGCCGAGGATAAGCAACAATGAATTCTATTGCGGACTGGATGCAGACGACCTGGATCAACGCGCTCGCACTGAACTACGCATGGACGTGGCCGACGCTGGAAACGCTGCACTTCATCGGGATGTCCTTGCTGATCGGCGCGATCATCATCATGGACCTGCGCCTGATCGGCGTGCAGCGCGTGATTCCGTCGGTCTCCGTCCACACGCTGCTGCCGATCGCGTTCATCGGCTTCGGCATCAACCTGCTGACCGGAATCATCTTCCTGTTCGGCGACCCGAACCGCTACTTCATCAATATCTCGTTCCAGATCAAGATGGTGCTCGTCCTGCTGGCGGGGTTGAACGCCCTGCTGTACGCGGTCAAGGTCGCGCCGGCGATGGCGAACGCCGGGCCGCACGATCCGACGCCGGGCCTCGCCAAGGCCGTCGGCGCAGCATCGCTGCTGCTGTGGGCGGGCGTCCTGTGCTTCGGCCGCCTGATCCCGTACCTCGGCACCGGCTGAGGCGGACGCAGGACGCTCCCCGCAGACCTGTCCGAGCCGTGAGGCGCCCGCTGCGGCCGTCCTCGCTTCGGCTCGGGCAGGTTCCTAGCGGCAGAGGTCGGTGACGCAGATCGAGTCGAGCGTGCGGCCTTCCGGCGGCACGGGCAATCCTCGCTCCTCCATCAGCCTGCGCAGCAGCGCCGCCGTCTCGGGGTGCGGAATCGCCGACTGCACGCCC
>JAFGNC010000052.1 GCA_016927175.1 Gammaproteobacteria bacterium
GACCAGACCGGTGTAACGGCGGAAACGCTGGGCCACAGCCTGCTGACGCAGTTCGACGGCGTCGAGTTCGCGCAGGTGACCGTGCCCTTCGTCGACACGGTAGAGAAGGCCCGGAAAGTCGCGGCCAAGGTCGACCAGAAGGCCGAGGAGGACGGACAGCGGCCGATCGTGTTCGTCAGCCTGATTCAGGACGAGGTTCGCGAGCCGCTGATGGCGTGCAATGCGCTCGTGCTCGACTTCTTCCAGGCGTTCCTGGCGCCGCTCGAGACGGAGCTCGCCTCGAAGTCGACCCATACGCTCGGGCGCGCCCACGGCATGTTCGACGCCAAAGGCTACGATCAGAGGATAGACGCGACGAATTATGCGATGGCGGCCGATGACGGGCACGCGACCGCGCACTACGATCAGGCCGACCTGATACTCGTCGGCGTGTCACGCTCGGGCAAGACGCCGACCTGCCTGTACCTGGCGCTGCAGTACGGCATTTTCGCCGCCAACTTTCCCCTGGCGGAGGAAGACCTCGAGGCGGGGCGGCTGCCGTCGATACTCGGGCCGCACCGGCACAAGCTGTACGGGCTGACGATCTCGCCGGAACGGCTCCGTCAGATCAGGCTGGAGCGGCGCTCCGTCGGCCGCTATGCCTCGCCGCAGCAGGTCAGCTTCGAGCTTCGCGCGGCGGAAGCCCTGTTCAAGCGCTATCGCATTCCGTACATCGACACGACGCATTCCTCGATCGAGGAGATCGCGAGCACGATTCTCGATCAGACCGGTATCGAGCGGCGCGTGCGGGCCTGAGTATCTTCTGCTTGTCAAGTCTTTGTACCGCCTGTTTCCTTGTGGCATGCTCGAACGCGATGGAACACGCGGCTCAAAACATGTTGGTCGACAGCCTGATAGTGCCGGAATGCGTCTACCGGCCCGGGAGTTTCACCGGGCTCATGACGCTTTACGAGAGCAATTTCATCAAGCTGACGAGCCTCATCGAATCGCTGTCGGCGCAGCGCTCGGCGAAGCTCGAGGCGACCGTCTCGGTGACGCCCCGCGACTGCGATCTGCACCTGCGGCCGGTTTCGTCGGAGCCCTACACGACGACGTTCAAGCTGACTTACTGGTTCGAGGCCGACGGCGGAGACCGCGTAGCCGACCCCGACCTGATGGTCCGCATTTACCACGATGCGCGGCTGGCCGAAGCGGTGGGCGGCGCCGATACGCATCATCATCACAAGCTGCGTGAGCTCGCTGCGCAGGACACCGCCGGCATTCACTCGCTCGAGCTCGACAGGCGCTGGCGCAACAACGTGATGCTGAACAAGTGGCTCGATTACCTGCTCGATATGGGCCACAGCTTCCGCTGATTTCCTCGGCCTTCGTTACCATGCTTTGAATCACGGTTTGGCGCGTGCCGGACCGCTATAGTCGTGCGCCTGCGGCCGCTCCGGCGGCGGGTTTCAGCGCGGGCGGCTACGATGATTTTCGGTCTTCTGGAAAGACGCGGCACGGACACCAACGAACAGCTGTTGAAGCTGTACTGGAACCGTGCCGGCGTCAAACGTGAGCTGCGCGATCTGCGTCGCGAGCGCTACCAGCTGCTCGACAAGCTGAAGGAGCAGGAGGGCGCGATAGAGCGCGCCAAGGAACAGCTCGAAGGCCTGGAGCGCCTGCTGACGAACCCGCTCGCCGCGGCCAACGCGATGGTGTACTTCCAGCTGCGCCATCTGTGGGACGTGTCCGCCCAAAGGCTCGCGAGCTTTGCCCGCGAGCTGGAAGGGCAACGCGAGCGGCGTGAGCGCAAGCAGCTTCAGGACGCGGCGCTCGCGAAGCGGAAACGGCGCATCGCGGCGATCGACGCGAAGCTCGCCGAGCTCGACGCCAAGCGTGCCGGCATCGCGGACGAGGCCGAGCGGCTCGAGCAGCGCCTTGCGACATGGAACGTGATTCTGCGTCTGCTGCGCGGCCCCAAGATCAGGCGGCGCCTCGCGAGGCTCGCGAACGGCCGCAGCGTGATCGAGGAGCGGATCGACGAGCTGAGGGACCTCGTCGAGAAGATCCGCAACGAAAGTCTGCCGGAGCTCGAGGGGCTGAGCCTCGAGAGCCGCAGGGTCGTCAATACCGCGACCATCGCGTTCGCGCAGCATCTGGTCGTGCACTTCATGGAGCACGATCTGGCGCTGCTCGCGCAGAAGGCGACGGAACGCCCCGTGGGCGAAATGAAATTCGGCGACCGCGGAGACTGCGACAGGATGGTCGAGCGGATCCGGGAGCGCATCCAGGAGCTGAAGCAGCAGCAGAACGTGGCCGATCGGGTCCGCCGGCGTACCGAGCATCTGATGCAGGAGATGCGCTACCGGAACGAGACCGATGCGGTTCCGCTGGCGGAGTGCGTGGAGACGATCGACGTCGTGCTGCCGTCCAAAGACGGCGATCCGGCGCGCCGGGCGAGCGATGCGCCGCTGCGCCTCAACGTTCTGAACGAGGACTTCTGGGAGCTGCTTGCCGTGCTGCGTTGAAGGCTCGCGCAGGCGCGGCGGCGATGTGCCGCCGCGCCCCGCGGGCGCGGCGGCATGCGATCAGTTCGCTGCGCCCGCGGCGGCCGCGCGCTTCTCGGTTTCCGTCAGCAACTGCTGGCGGCCCGGGTTCTTCAGCGCAACCATCTCGGCGACCATTCTCGTCGCCTGATCGAGCAGAATCGCGTCGCGCGTATCCGTGGCGCCAGTCTCGAGATCCTCGACGCTCGCGACCGGCTCGAGGCCGGCGGCGGCTCGGCGCACGTTCTCCCGCTCGAGCTGTGCCTGCTCTTCGCGCTCACGCTCGGCCTCGCGCTCCGCGAGATTCAGCGACACCGTCTTCTGGGCGCGAAGCTTGTCGATCGCGGCGATGTCGTTCAGAAGGTACGACATGTCCGGATCGCTCGCTTGAACCTGGCTCTGCCGCGTCTGCAGCGCTTCGATCGCCGCGTCGAGCGGCCCGCGCGGCGAGAACCGGGTCGGATCGATGCGATCCCACGGCAGCGCCGCGTCGCGCGTGCTCTCGCCGACCGTCTCCGGATCGACCGGGGACGGCAGCGTGACGTCCGGAATGACGCCCCGATGCTGCGTGCTCTCGCCCGTCACGCGGTAGTACTTGCCGATCGTCAGCGTCAGCTGCCCGTTGTCGTCGCCGCGCATGACGCGGTCGAGGCTGAACAGGTTCTGGACCGTGCCTTTGCCGAACGTCTGCTGGCCGACCACGATGCCCCGGCCGTAATCCTGGATCGCCGCGGCAAAGATCTCGGAAGCGCTCGCGCTGTAACGGTCCACCAGCACGACCAGCGGGCCGTCGTAAACCTGCTGCGGATCCGGATCGTCCAGCACCTGCACGTTGCCGCGAGTCTCTCGCAGCTGCACGATCGGCCCGCGGTCGATGAACAGGCCGCTCAGCTCCGTCGCCTCGGACAGATGGCCGCCGCCGTTCTGGCGCAGGTCCATGACGAGCCCGTCGATGCCCTGGGCCTCGAGCTCGCCGATCAGCCGTGCGACGTCGCGCGACGTGCTGGTGTAGTCCTCTTCGCCCCGGCTGCGCGCGGCGAAGTCCTGATAGAAGCTCGGCACCTCGATGACGCCCACCTTGTACGGCGTGCCGTCGTCGAGCGTGACTTCCTCGATCGAGCTCTTGGCGGCCTGCTCCTCGAGCTTCACCTTGTCGCGGACCAGGGCGATGATCTTCTGCGGCGAGCCGGGGGCGGCGCCGGCGGGCAGCACCTGCAGGCGTACCGTCGTGCCGCCGGGGCCGCGGATCATCTGCACGACGTCGTCGAGCCGCCAGCCGATCACGTCGACGAGCTCGCCGGTCTGGCCTTCGCCGACGGCCGTGATCCGGTCCTCGGGCTTCAGCTGGCCGTCGATCTGGGCGGGGCCGCCCGGGATCACGTTGACCACCTTGACGTAATCGTCCTCGGGCTGCAGGGACGCGCCGATGCCGTCATAGGACAGGCTCATCTGTATCCGGTACTCCTCGCTCTGGCGAGGCGACAGATAGCTCGAGTGCGGGTCCAGCGTGTGCGCCACCGAGTTCATGAACGTCTCGAAGACGTCGTCCGGGGTCAGCTGCGTGATGCGCTTGTACAGGCGCTCGTAGCGATCGGTCAGCAGCTCGACCGTCTCCGGCCAGGTCTTGCCCGTCAGCATCAGCGACAGCGCGTCCGACTTGACCTTCTTCCGCCAGACCTCGCGCATCTCTTCCTCGGAGGCCGGCCACGACAGGTCGCTGCGGTCGAACAGGAATTCCTCGTCGACCGTGAAGTCCGGCTCGGTCTTCAGCAGCTCGAGCGCATACGCGACGCGGGCGTGGGTGCGCTCGCGAAACATGTTGAAGATCTCGAACGCCGGCTCGACCTCGCCCGTCTTCGCGAAGTCGTCCATCTGGTAGCGGTAGCGGCCGAAGCCCGCGACGTCGCTCGCGAGGAAGTACATGCGGTTGCCGTCCAGCGAATCGAGGTAGCGGTCGAGCACCGCGGACGACAGGGAATTGTCGAGCTCCGGTCGGGAGTAGTGGAGGTCCTCGATCAGCTTCGTGACGTTGCGGCTGATGTCGGGGTGCTTCGCCGACGGCTCGAGCGGGGGCGGAACCGGCTCCAAGGTCGCCGAAGCGGTGAGGGCGGTCAACAGCAGGACAGCGCCGACGGAAAGCGGCCGAAGTAGTTCCCTCACAGTGCCTCCTCGAAATCCGATGTTGCAGTCATATCGAGTAATTCGTTAAGTTTCCGACCGATGGCCGGGTGAATCAAGCCCGTAGAGTCCGAACCGCCGACCCGATCACCACCCCCAGCTCCGATGAAACCATCCCTGATTCTGCTCGGGCTGATCCTGGGCACGGCCGGGTCTATCCTGTTCTCGCTGGTGGGCGTCGCGGTCATATTCCTCGTTCTGGGAAGCGATTATCCGCGACTCGAAGCCGAGGCCGATTCTCTGTTCGTGAACCTCGGCATGTTCACGGTTTTGACTGTATTCGCGGCGCTGAGTTTCTACTCGGTGCTGAAAGCGCGGCCCTGGCGTGCGGCCGCCGTCGTGCCGCTGATCATCATGCTGGCCGTGATCGGCTGGTATTACTGGCCCGACTGACGCCCTGCCGGCGCAGCAGCCTGCGCGCGGCGCGGATCAGCTGGATCGCCACGTACGGGCTCAGCACCAGGATCCAGGCCGTCGGGCTGCCCCGGCCGAGCTCGGTCCAGATGCTGCCGAGCAGCTCGCCGACGCCTCCTCCCTCGTACGTGCCGATCACGAACTGCCCGACCCAGTAGACCGCCATCGGCAGCGGCAGCAGGCCGACGGCGAGCAGCACCGCCGCCAGAAAGAGCTCGAATTTCACTGCTTGCATGGTCATCGCGCGGACAGCCCCCGACAGGGCCGCGTGCAGTATGCCATGCCCCGCGGCCGCATGTACCGCGGCCGGCCGCTCGCCCGCCGCCGCCTGGCTGCGGCGGCCGGCGCTCCGGCCCGCAAGCTCACTCCGCCATGAAGCGGAACTGCGATTCGCCGACCGTGATCAGGTCGCCGTGCCGCAGCGTCTCGCGCTCCACCCGCACGGCATTGACGAAGACGCCATTCTTGCTGCCGAGGTCCTCGATCCGGACCTGGCCGCCGTGCACCGTCAGCCTCGCATGCTCCCGGCTGACGAAATGGGTCGCGATCTGGATGTCGCACCCGGCGCCGCGGCCGATCGTGACGGAGGCCCGGCGCAGCGGGAAGTTGCGCGGGGCGTCGCCCGTCAGGCACACGATCATCGGCGGGGCGTGCGCCATACGATCGTTCGACGGCATCCGGGGCAGGGCGGCGCCGCCCGGCAGCGTGGAAACGAAGCGGGTGTCCTCCTCCCGCTGCGCCGGGCTCGTCGGGGTCTCGGTCGCGTGCAGCACCCGATCCTGCTCGACGAGCCTGCGCTCGAGTCGGCGCAGCGACGCCTCGGCGCGGTCGAGGCTCCGCCGCAGGGCGTCGCGCTCGGCCGTCAGCGCGTCGCGCTCGGCCGCGAGAGCGCGGAGCCGCGCGGCGCTGTCGGCCGCCTCGGCCGGAGCCGGCAGCCGCGCCGCCGCAGGGACCGGAGTCGAGGGTGCCGTCGAGGCTGCCGTCGGGGCTGCGGCCGCGGGTGGAGTCGAGCGTGGCGTCGGGGGCTGGGGCGAGGGCGGCGTCGGGGGCTGGAGCGAGGGCGGCGGTGCCGCGCGGCGGGAATCGGCGAGCCGGCGCAGGGCTGCGACCTCTGCCTTGAGGTCGGCGACGCGGCGCGATTCGGCTTCCGCGACGCGCTGTGCCGCCTGCTGGCGCTCCGCGCGCTGCTCGAGCTCCCGGCCGAGCTCATCGAGGCGCGCCTCCTGCTCCGCGATGCGCGCCTCCATGTCGTGCCAGCGGGCGCGCCGCCCCTCGATGTAGCTCTCGAGGGCGGCCGCGTGCTCGCGGCTGCGGATCAGCGCCGCGCGCAGGTCGCCTTCCTCGTCCGGATCGACCGCCGCCCGGCGGTCCGCGGCCGACCCGACCTGCTCCCCGAGCTGCTCGACGTCCCGGCCGCGCAGTCGCGCCTCGAGCGCCGCGTACGCGGCGAGCTGATCCCCGATCCGCCGGTCCAGCGTCTCCCGGGCGCGTTGCAGGGCCTCGAGCTCGCGGGCAGCGGTCGCGCCGACCGCGGCTTCGCGGCTCGCGACGGCGGAATCCCGCGCGTCGAGCGCGGCTGCGCGCTCGTCGAGCGTCCCGGCTCGCGCCGCGAGCTCCGCCTCGAGCTCCTCGAGAGCCGTCTCGCAGTCGAGGAGCCCCGCCTCCCGCTCGGCGAGCTCCGCCTCGCGCGCCGCTGCCGCGTGCTCCGCGGCCGCGGCGGCGGCCTCACGGCGCTCGATCGCCGCTTCGGCCTCGACCGAGAGCGTCTCGCGTTCCGCGAGCTCCGCGCGAAGCCGGCGCTCGGTGTCGTCGCGCCGCGTCACGGCGTCGCGCGTCGCGGTCAGCCGCTCCTCGAGAGAGGCGATGGTCGCGTCCTTGTCCGCGAGCAGTGCGGCGCTGCGCTGCGCTTCGGCCGCGAGCTCCGACAGCCGATTCTCGAGATCGCGCGCGGCAGCGGATTCGGCTGTCGCCGACGGAGCGTCCGCGGCCGGTTGGGCGAAACGGCCGGTCGGGTCCTCCGGCAGCGGGTCCGCCGGCGCACCGTAGTCCTGAAGCGCGCGCGGCGGACGGTGAAGCGCCGTGTCGCCGCCACCGTCGTCGTCCAAAGCGACGAAGACGGACGTGCGCTCGAAATCCTCGACCACGTCGAGCTCCGACAGCACCGGCAGCTCGTCGGTCGGGCTGTCGTCCAGCAGTTCGTCGCCCCCGCTATGATTACTTGCTGAGTCAGTCAATTATGTGGTTCTTCTGAAGTGCGTGTTGAAGATGGCCCGGATCCATGCTCCGGCGCCGATCGGCGTCGCCGGACGCTAGTCCGCCGGCACGGTCCTATCTTTGGCCCATCGGCGCAGGCTTGCAACGCGCTCCGCCATGACGACGGACAGCGGCCGCGTCCTGCCCACCTCCGCGAGCAGATGCCGCGCGGTCGGCGCCTGACGCACGGCGTGTGCCGCATACAGCGCAGCCACCACGGCCTGCTCGATTTCGGCGCCGGAGAAGCCGTCGGTCGCGGTCACCAGCCGGGGCAGGTCGAACGTCTCGGGATCGAGGCCGCGCCGCCGCAGGTGAATCGCGAAGATGTCGGCGCGTTGTGTGGGCGACGGCAGATCGACGAAGAAGATTTCGTCGAAGCGTCCCTTGCGGACCAGCTCCGGCGGCAGCTGCGCAACGTCGTTCGCGGTCGCGACGAGCAGCACTCTGCTGCGGCTCTCCGCCATCCACGTCAGCAGGCTGCCCAGCACGCGGCGCGAAGTGCCGCTCTCGTCGTGCCCGGTCGCGACACCTTTTTCGATCTCGTCCAGCCACAGCACGCAGGGGCTCATCGTCTCCGCCGTCCTCAGCGAGTCGCGCAGGTTGCGCTCGGTCTCGCCGTGATACTTGTCGTACAGGGAGCCGAAGTCGAGACGCAGCAGCGGCACGTTCAGCGCGCCCGCGGCCGCTCTGGCCGCAAGGCTCTTGCCGCAACCCTGCACGCCGATCAGCAGGATCCCTTTCGGCGGGTCGAGCCCGGGCGGCGGATCGTGCGTGAAGGCGAGCCGGCGCTGCTGCAGCCAGACCTTGACGCCGCGGAAGCCGGCGACGTCGGCGAGCGAAGCCGTGTCGTGCTCGTAGCCGAGGACGCCGCCCCTGTTCAGCAGCCGGTACTTCGCCTGCATGACCGCGGGCACGTCGTCGGCCGTGATCGCGCCGTCCTGGCGGACGGCCGAGCGCGCCAGCCTTTCGACGTCCGAATGCGGCAGCCCGCCGAGCGTCCCGATCAGCAGATCGAGCGCCTGCGGGTCGACGTGAACTTCGCGGCCGACCTCCTCGGCGTGGCTGTCGATCTCCCGCTGCACGATCGCGTGCCTTTCGGCCGCGCCGGGCAGCCGCATCTCGAAGCGGGCGCTCAGGCTCTCGAGCTCGGCCGGGAGCTGGATCGAGTGGCTGATCAGGAGCAGCACGAGCCCGCGGCTCTGCCCCTCGATCGCGATGTCCTTCAGAAGGCGTACGTTCAGAGGGTCGGCGAGAAACGGGTGGAAGTCGAGCAGGGCGTAAATGCCGGGCTTGCGTACGGCGCGGATGTGGCGCAGCCCTTCCTGGGGGTCGGAGTTGTGGCGCTGCGGCTCGAGATCCAGGTCGATCCGCTGCAGGCCGTCCGTGATGGTCCAGCGGTAGAGCGGGCGATACGCGTCGGCCGAAGCGCTCGTCGCGAGCTGAATCAGCAGCTGCAGGAACCGCTGCTCGTCCGCCGTCTCGACGACGACGATCGGCGGACCGGACTTCAGCAGCAACTGGAGATCGTGACGGTCGTTCATCGAGGGCCCGGCTGACGCGACCCGCCGGAGTGTAGAGCCCCGCAGCCGTCACGATAAAGGGGCAGCGCTCGGTTTCGCGGTTCGAATCGGCCGATCGCCGGGAGCCGAGCTCCAGTGCCGCTCGGCCTCAGCCGAGCTCCGGATCGGGACCCGCGCCGTACCCTTCGGGCGTCGTCAGGAACTGCCGGATCTGCTCCGTCATGCCGCGGCAGGCCGCGGCCTGCGGCCGCGCGATGAACGGCAGAGGGATCACGAGCGCCGGCATGACCGAGCGGCCCTTGACGTCGGCGTGGATCGTGCCGGCGGAGGACAGCTCATCGATGTCCCAGACCGTCGCGTCGTAACGCGCATCGTCTTCCCACCAGGCGAGGCCCATGCAGCCCGCGCCGCCGACGCCGGCCGCGCACGTGATGCCGCCGCCGCTCGCGACCCGCTCGGTCGAGCCGTCCAGCCACACGAGGAACCGGACTCCGGTGTCGCGCACCTGATCCATGACGCCCGGTTTCTCGAGCAGCGTCGCCAGATCGTCCGTGCTGAGCGGAGCCATCGACGGCTCGAACCACGGATACATCATGTCCTCGAACGCGGTCGAGGAATGCACCTCGAGGCCGGTACGGCCCTTCGACAGCGACTCGCTGATGCAGTCGATGAACTCCTGCTCGGCCTCGCGGTTCGCGTGGTGCTTGCGGGCCAGAATCACGACCTGCTCGCCGTCGTTGATCACGGCGTCGGTCTGCTTGTAAGGCTCCATCCTGGACGTGACGCCGCAGGAAGTGAGCAGCGGGAGCGCCAGCAGCGCCAGCAGCCTGCCCGACCCGCCGCGGACGCTAGTTTCCGAGTCGCGTCTCGGCGGACAATGCAGCTTCATTGCGATTCTCCTCCAACCAATACTGGACGTCAGGCTGCTCCGCGAACTTCGTCGAGATCGTCGCGCCGACCTCCCGCATCGCGACGATGGCCGCGCGGCTCAGCGCGTCCTCGCGATTGCCGGTCAGCTCCGCCTTGCCGTACCCGCTGACGGGCCACTCGGTCACGACTTCGCCGTCAGGCTCGAACAGCGTCAGCGAATACTGCATCCAGACCTCGACGAACTCGTCGCGGGTACCGATCGGCACGTCGAATTCGAACTTCTCGAGCTCCGGGAGAAGCACGCCGTCCAGCTGCGCCGACGGATCCAGCGGCACGTCCTCCACGGTTCTGATCTCGGCGAACATCGTCTCGAACAGCGGCGACAGCATCGCGAGGTTCGCGTTGCCGAGGCCGATCGTCCACGTCGACTGCTGCGGCAGGCTCTCCGCGTGAACATAATCCTGCAGCTCGGGGCTGTAGATGACGCCCATTCGGACCGGGAGCGGCTGAATCAGAGGCGTCGGGAAATCGGACTGCACGATGACCGACGACGCGCACCCGGCGCCGAGGGCGCCGGCTATCGCGACCAGCGGCGCCGAGAGCTTGACCGTGAGACGGGCACTTCGCATAGCCGGTTGTGAGGGGGTCCGGAAAAGGACCTGTCTGTGTGGCTTCAACACTAACACCTAAATGCCCGGGCAGAAAGACCGCGGCCGCCGGGAACCGCTCCCGGGGCGGGCCTCCCCGATCGGAGCGGAGGTCCGGCGCGCGGGCCCGGGCCTCATTCCCTGTGACGACCGTCTTCTCTGTGACGACCATCGCGCCGCGCGGCAGGCGGGCGAGCGATACTTGACGCTTCACGCAACGTAAGAGCGCGGAGCCCGCCATGAAGTTCACCGCCATGTCTTCGGCCGTAATCGCAGTCGCCGTTGCCGCGAGTCAGGCTGCGCTCGCGGAAGACCATGCGATCGCAGGCAAGGCCGGGCTGCTCGGGCTCGGCGTCGAGTACGGTTACACGATCAACGAGCGGCTCGGGGTGCGGGTCGGCCTGAACGGCTCGGAGTACGGCTTCGATGCCGAGGAGTCCGGCATCAGCTACGACTTCGATCTGGTGTGGGATTCCCTGAGCGTCGCCGTGGATCTGCACCCGACGGGCGGTCCGCTGCGCGTCAGCGTCGGCCTGCTGCGCAACGACAACCGGCTCGACGCGGTCGGCCGCAGCGCCGACGGCTATACGATCGGCGACACGACTTACACGCCGGCCGAGATCGGCACGTTGACGGGCAGGGTCGGGTTCGACGAGACGGCGCCGGTCGTCAGCGTGGGCTGGGACTTCACGCGCAATGGCAGGCGCCTCGGCGTCGCCTTCGACATCGGTGTCGTGGACCAGGGCTCGCCGGAGGTCGCGCTGAGCGCCGACGGCGGCATCATCGCCGATCCGGGCTTCGCGGCCGACATCGACGCGGAGGAAGCCGAGCTGCAGGGCTCGCTCGGCGACTTCGACCTGTTGCCGTTCGCGGCGCTCGGCCTCGTCTTTCGTTTCTGATTCGGCCGAGCCGCCCGCGCCGCGCGGGGCGGCAGGCGGCGGCAGGCAGCACCGCCGCCGCGCGCGTCGTCAGAAGCTGCCGCCCGTAACGACCTCGACGGACTGCAGCAGCGCCGTCGGAAAGTCGTCGACGTGGACGTTGCCGTTCCGGTCTGCCGGGGTGTTCGCGGGAAAGCCGTGCAGGGTGCTCGTGCTAAGCTACCGTTCAGCTGCGGCGGTCGATACTCGGGCAGCCGCAACAGCCTCAAGGAGCACACGGTGCGTCAAATCACTGTTTCGACAGCGGCGGCGTTCGCCCCGCTATGTCTGTCGGCCGGCCTCGCGATGGCTCAGCCCGCCGCCGAAGCGCCCGCCGACTCGCAGCTGTACGAGATCGATGCGCAGAATTCCGACGTCCATTGGCTCGTCTACAGCGCCGGGCCGGCGGCGCGATTCGGCCACAACCACGTCATCTCCGTCGGCGAGCTGACGGGCAGCGTGCTGCTGAGCCCGGAGCTCGAGCAGTCGCAGTTCGAGATCGAGATTCCTGTCGCCGATCTCGTCGTCGACGATCCGGATCTGAGGGCGGCCCAGGAGGGCGATCAGTTCGACAGCGTGCCGGACGAGGACGACGTCGCCGGCACGCGCCGCAACATGCTGAGCGAGCGCGTGCTGAACGCGGAGCAGCATCCGTTTCTGCGGATCACGGGCACCGGGCCGACGGGGGCGCCGGGCGAGCAGATGCTCGATGCGACGATAGAGCTGCTCGGGCGCTCGATCCCGGTTTCGCTGCCGACGGAGGTCAGTGTCGACGGCGACGCGATAGAGGCTTCCGGCACGTTCCGCCTGACCCACGAGATGCTCGGCATGGAGCCGTTCAGCGTCATGATGGGCGCGCTGCAGGTGGGTGAGCCGCTCGACTTCAGCTACCGGATCACGGCTCGCCGCGCCGACTGACTCCAGGCCGGCAGCCGCTTCACCCGCTCGCCTTCGCGCCGCGTCGGACGATGCCATCGCCGCTCGATCGATCGCTTTCCCGCAGCACGCCGCCGCAGGACTTCTCCCGTATCGATAGCGTGCTCCGCGAGGCCGTGGCCGGGGGCGACGTGCCCGGCGTCGTCGCTGCGGTGTCGGACCGCTGCGGCGTCGTGTACGAAGGCGCGGCCGGCTGCGCGGCTTCGGGCACGGCGATGCGCCCGGACACGATCTTCCGCGTCGCGTCGATGACGAAGCTGATGACGTCCGTGGCGATCATGATGCTGCACGAGGAGGGACGTCTCGACCTCGACGATCCGCTGGCGCAGCATCTGCCGGGATTCGAGCAGCCGGGCGTGCTCGTGTCGTTCGACGAGGAGACGGCCGCGTACACCGTGCGCGAGGCGTCGCGGCAGATCACGCTGCGCGACATGCTGACGCACACGTCGGGCTTCGGTTACTGGTTTCTGAACCGCGAGGTGCTGCGCGAGGCGAACGGACGCGTGAACCTGTTCGGCGCGCCGTTTCTGATGCACGACCCCGGAGCGAAGTTCTCCTATGGCATCAGCACCGACATCCTGGGCCTGATCGTCGAGCCGGTGTCGGGCCTGCCGCTCGACGGTTTCATGCGGACGCGCATATGGCGCCCGCTCGGCATGCGCGCGACGGGTTTCGAGCTGCCGCGCGAGAGCGCCCGCCTCGCGTCGCTGCGCCGCCGCGCCGGCGACGGCTTCGAAGAGTTGCCGA
>JAFGNC010000365.1 GCA_016927175.1 Gammaproteobacteria bacterium
TCACGCTCGCGGCCGTCTACACGCCGATCGGGTTCCAGAGCGGGCTGACCGGTGCGCTGTTCCTCGAGTTCGCGATCACGCTGGCGGCCGCCGTCGTGCTGTCCGGCATCGTCGCGTTGACGCTGTCGCCCGCCATGAGCGCCCGCGTGGTTCATCCCCGCGGCAAGGAAGGCCGCATGACCGCTTTCGTGAACCGCGGCTTCGACGTGTTGCGGCGGCTCTACACCCGCATGCTCGAAGGCGCGCTCGGCATGCGCTGGGCAATTGCCGCCGCGGCGCTCGTGATCACGATCGCCGCCTGGCCGCTCTACACGTTCTCGCGCCATGAGCTCGCGCCCGTCGAGGATCAGAGCCACATCAGTCTGTTCTTCGAGGCGGCGCCGGACGCCTCGCTCGAGGCCGTCGAGCGCGACACGCTCGACCTGATCGGCGCCTTGCAGGCGTTCGACGAGACCGATTTCGTCTGGTCGCTGGCGGCGCCCTGGGGCGGCTTCGGCGGCGTCGTCACGAAGGACTGGACGGAACGCGAGCGGTCCACCGAGGAAATGTTCGACGACGTGTACCAGGCCGCATCGCAGGTTCCCGGCCTGCGCGTCTATCCGCGCCTCGATCCGCCGCTGCCGACACCCGGCCAGTACGACGTCGAGCTCGTGCTGCAGAGCAATGCACCGCTCCCGCAGATGCTCGAGACCGCTTCGGCCGTGCTCGACGCCGGCTGGCGGAGCGGCAAGTTCCTGTACGTCGACACCGATCTGAAGGTGGATCTGCCCGAGGCGCGTGTCGTGCTGGATCGCGAGCGCATCTCGGACTTAGGCCTTGATCTGGCCGCGGTCGGCCGCGAGCTCGGCACGCTGCTCGGCGGAGCCTACGTCAACCGCTTCAACTACTTCGATCGCAGCTACAAGGTGATTCCGCAGATCGGCGACGAGGACCGGGCGACCCTCGAGCCGCTGCTGAACCTGAAGATCAAGACGCCCGCGGGCGAGCTCGTGCCCGTCTCGGCCTTCACGCACATCGAAACGTACGCCGCCCCGCGAACCCTGAACCGCTTCCAGCAGCGCAACGCCGTGCGGATCTTCGCGGGCGTCCGGCCGCCGGTCACGAAGGAGGAAGGGCTCCGCCTGCTCGAGGCGGCTGCCGCATCCGCATCCGGGCCGGACGTGACGCTCGACTACGCGGGCGAGTCGCGGCAGATACGCAGCGAGGGCGCGGCGTTGACCGTGACGCTCGCGTTCTCGCTCGTGCTGATCTATCTCGTGCTCGCCGCGCAGTTTCAGAGTTTTCGCGACCCGCTGATCGTGCTGCTCGGTTCGGTGCCGCTCGCGATATCCGGAGCGCTGATATTCACGTTCCTCGACCTGACGACGCTCAACATCTACTCGCAGGTCGGTCTGGTCACGCTGGTCGGCCTGATCGCGAAGAACGGCATTCTGATCGTCGAGTTCGCGAACAAGCTGCAGCTCGACGGTCTGCCGAAAGCGGCGGCCCTGCGCGAGGCGTCGCTGACGCGGTTGCGGCCGGTGCTGATGACGTCGGCGGCGACCGTGTTCGGTCATTTCCCGTTGCTGCTCGTGTCCGGCCCCGGCGCCGAGGCGCGCAACAGCATCGGCACCGTGCTCGTCACAGGCATGGTCATCGGCACCGTGTTCACGCTGTTCGTCGTGCCGGTCTTCTACTCGCTGATCGCGGCGCAAGTTCAACCGGCGTCGGACCGGAAAGAGGCATCCAGGCAGGCCGGCGCGCTGCCTGCGCCGGCTCCGTGATCGGCGGATTGCGGTACCGAAAGCAGTCGCAGGGGCAAGGCGTTGCAGGAGGCAGGGTTGCAGGAGGCGACCATGATCGACCGGATGCAAAGGATCATTGCGCTGACGGCGTCGCTGTTGCTGCTCGCGGCGGCTCCGGCAGGCAGCACCCGCGCCGCCGGAGCCGCCGAGCAGACCGCGTCGGCGCTCAAGGACCTGCGGATCTCCGCGGCGGAGTTGATGCCGGCACGCAGCGCTTCGATCAAGCCGGCGTCGGCCCACGCCGTTCCCCGTCTCGCCGGGGAGTACACGGCGCCTGCAAACGAAAACCGGGAGACCGAGAGACGCGGCATCAGCGGGTGGACCGTGCACGTCGACAACGACCTCTTCGCCTTCACGAACGAGGATCGCGACTACACGGCCGGCGTCTCCGTCACCCTCGGCGGAGCCGACGACAACGTGCTGTCCGGGGCGCTCGGCTGGCTCGACTCGCGGATCCCGTTAGCACCCTCCCGCGGCGATGACGAGGAGTCGACGCGGTTTTCGGAGATCGGAGACGCGAGGACGAAGCACTCTCTGGAAATCGGACTCGTGCTGTTCACGCCGAACGACCTCGAAGCGTCCGGGCCGCTGCGCGACGACCGCCCGTATGCGAACCTCGCTTACGTCGCGAGCTCGAGGCTCAGCCACGAGCCTGGCAGCTCCGTCGCCCGCCAGTCTTCGCTGACGCTCGGCATGCTCGGGCTTCCCTTCGCCGAGGGGCTGCACCGTGCCGTCCATGACGCCGTCGGCAGCCCGGAGCCGATGGGATACGAGCACCAGATCTCGGACGGCGGCGAGCCGACATTCCGCTATGCCGTATCGAAATACCGGCTGCTTCACGAGAGCTCGTACGGCGGAAGGCCGTTCAGCCTGCGTTTCGGCACGACGGCGAGCATCGGCTATCTGACCGAGGCCAACGCCGAGCTCGAGTTCCGGTGGGGCAACATGCACGTGCCGTGGTGGGTATCGCTGCCGTCCGCATCCGACTATGCCGGGCACCCCCCGATGAAGTTCGCCGACGAAGCCGGCTCCTCCGGCATGCGGCTGCTCGCCTCCGGAGGGCTCACCGCCCGCGTCCGGGCGTACAATAGTTTTCTGCAGGGCCAGTTCCGCGACAGCGACGTCACCTACCCCTCGTCGCGGCTGAATCGTCTGCTGCTCGAGGCGTGGATCGGGCTGACCACGGTCTTTCCGAACGATCTTCGCGTCAGCTATACCGTGCGCCGTCAGACGGAGGAACTGGAGGACGGGCGAGGCGCGCGCAGCTTCACGTGGGCCAGCATCGGCGTGGCTAAGCAGTTTTGAAGCCGCACGTCATTCTGACTGTCTGTCAGAACCACGTCGAACGGGTTTGCCTGCGCCGCTCCACGATCTCGACTTCGTTCCCGTCCGGATCCCGGATCATGAAGGACCGCTCCCGCCGCCACGCGTGTATGCGGCGCGGCGCGTCCGTGCCGCCCACCGTCGCCACGCCCAGGTTCCAGGCGCAGGCTCGCGCCCGATCGATGTCCTCAACCATGAAGCTCCAACGGCCGGGCGGCGTGTCCGCTTCGGCCGGCTCGGCCCGCCGTTCCTGCATCGCGACGTATGCACCGCCGGCGCTCAGCAGCACGCGAGCTTTGCCGGCGTAGTTCCGCTCGACGACCTGGCAGCCGAAGAGCCGCTGATAGAACCTGACCGAGCGGCCGAGGTCGCCGACCGAGATCGTCACGTAGTCGATTCCCGCGACGTCGATGCGCTCCTCGTCGAGAGATTCCCGACGCTGACCGCCGCCCCGCGCGACGCCCGCCGGTTCGCTCGCTCGATCTCCTGAAGGGCCGCGTACGATGCCGAAGCATAGGAGGGTTTCCGTGGCCTTGCGCATCAGAGTCATCCCGCTCATTCCCATTCTCCGTGTCCGTCCATATACGAAGTCGATTCGGCGGCGGAATTTGTGACACCCGACGCGCGCGGATAGCCGAATTCCGCCGAACATGAACTATCGGCGCTGCCGGCACTACCAGCCAGCCCAGGTCGTCGGAAATTCTTGCCTATTTCTCCAGATCGGGCGCTTCGGAGGTGAGCAGGTCGAGCGACTGCACGTCGGCA
>JAFGNC010000004.1 GCA_016927175.1 Gammaproteobacteria bacterium
AGGACATAGATCATCTCGTACGTCGCCCCCGTTGCGTCGAGACCCGTACGGTAACTCTCGTGCAGCGCGGAGAGGTCGTCCCTCCTGTCGCCGACGGGGATCACCACTGACAGTTCTACTTGTTTCATGATTCGTGTTCTTTCTGTTCTCTCGTCGACCTCAGGTCGGCGCCGGCCCGCCCTGGTGTGGCTCCGCGCCGTCGCGCAGCAGATACTCGGCTGTCAGCATCGACAGCCGCTCCTCCTGGTTGTCGCCGGTCTTGTAGATCAGCTCTCCGATCATCCCTATCATCAGCAAAAAGAAGGCCAACGCGCCGAAAAGCACGCCTACGCCGGCCAGCGGCGTCGAGAAGCTCTGGCCCAACGCGAGAACCTGGTAGAAACTGACGCCGATACACAACGCGCTGACCAGCAGCGCCGGCAGCGCCGGCAGCAGGAACCACGTCGCGGGCCGGGACGCGAAGCCGATGATGGTCTTGACGGCCAGCAGGTCGAGCAGCACGCGGTAGACGCGCGACAGCCCGTACTTCGACTGGCCGAACTGGCGCGCGTGATGGCGGACCTTGATCTCCGCGAGCCGGGGCCCCGCGAGCGACGCCATTGCCGGAATGAACCTGTGCATCTCGGAATAGAGCGGAATCTGCTTGATCACCTGCGCGCGGTACGCCTTCAGCGAGCAGCCGTTGTCCTTGATCGGCACGCCGGTCACCCTGCCGATCAGCCGATTCGCGATCCGCGACGGGATCTTACGCGACCAGAGCTTGTCCTTGCGATCGTGTCGCCATCCGACGACGATGTCGTAGCCGTCGTCCAGCTTCGCCAGGAACTCCGGAATGTCCCGCGGGTCGTTCTGCAGATCACCGTCCATCGTGACGAGGACGTTGCCGCGCGCGTGCTCGATGCCGGCCGCCATCGCCGCCGTCTGGCCGCAGTTCCTGCGCAGCCGCAGCACGCGCACTTCAGGATGCTCGAGCGGCAGCTTCGACGCCCGCGCGAAAGTCTCGTCGCGGCTGCCGTCGTCGACGAACAGCACCTCGTAGCTCAGCCCCGTCGGCTTCAGCGCCGCCTCGATGGCCTCGCACATCGGCACGACGCTCGCTTCCTCGTTGTAGACGGGAACGATTACCGACAGATCCATGTCGACTCCCCCACTTCGGAGGGCGCTCGAGCGGCGCCCGTCTTCGGTCGTGTCACTTCGCGCTCCCTGCCGCATGTTCCGCACCCTCTGCCGGGGATACTTCCATCGCCCGGGCGCGGATCACGCTCTCGAACAGCTCCTCGTAGCGCCGCGCGCAGCGGTCGATGTAGAACTGCCTCGCATCCTGCCTGTTGACGCGGCCCATCTCCGCCCGCTGCTCCGGCGCGGCGATCAGTCTCCTGCACGCCTCCACGAGCGCAGCCTTGTCGTTTCTCGCGACGAGATGCCCGTTGCGGCCTTCCGTCAGGAAATCCCTCTGCCCGCCGCGGTCGTAGCAGATGACCGGCACGCCGCTCGCCATCGCCTCGAGGAACACGAGCCCGAAGCCCTCGTGCTGACTCGCCGATACGTATATGTCCGATATCGACAGCAGCTCGAACTTGGTGCGCTCGTCCACCATTCCGAGGAAGCGAACGCGGGATTCTACACGCAGGCGCCTCGCCTGGTCGCGCAAAAATGGAAGCTGCGGACCGTCGCCGATCAGCAGCAACTTGACACGCTCGTCGCGCAGCTCCGCCACGACGTCGAGCAGGTGCTCGACGCTCTTGCGCCGTACCAGACGGCCGATGCTGACGAGCAGCACGTCGTCGTCCCCGAAACCGTGGTCGCGGCGGGCGGCGGCCGTGACGGGCGGCTCCGCGATGCCGAGCGGGATCACCTCCGCCTTCACGTCCGGGGCGAAGAAATGCCGCAGGTTCTCCTCCGTGTCGAGCGACTGCGCGACGACTCTGTCGGCGGCGCGGGCGAGCCGGCTCACGCAGGCGCGCAGGCTCGCATGCCGGTGGGCCGACGAGAACTTGCTCGGGTCGTACAGATCGCCGCCGTGCACCGACAGCACATTCGGCACGCCCGCCGCCCGGCTGACCATGTGACCGACCGGCCCGGTCGGCAGAGCGAAGTGCGTGTTGACGACGTCGAACTCCTCGGCGCGCACGAGCGCGCGTCCCCGCAACACGCCGGCGATCACGTATGCCAGCATCGACGGGAAGTTCGCGACGGCATGTCGGCGGCGGAACAGGACCGGCACCCTGATCACCCGCACGTTGCCCTCGACGCTCTCGGCCGGCAGCCCGAGCGCCCTGGAGGTCAGCACCGTGACGTCGTGCCGCTTCGCCAGCTCGGTCGCCAGCGCGGCGTTGACGACCCCTCCGCCGCCGCCGAGCGGCGGATACTCGTAGTTGCAAAACAGGATCCGCATGGGACTCTTCAAGCCAGTCGCCGCGGTCCGAAATGCTGTTGCGTCTTGTTCACGATTGGCCCCCGTCTTGCCGGTCGAAGCGCGGTTGGGCGCGCGAGACTTGTCGTTTGCATTCCGACCGGCTCTGTCATGCGTTGTTTGTTTTCCGTTACTGCCCCGGTCGCACCCGAGCAGTTCCTGCTATTCAGAATGCGTGCCAGATGGGCGGGTTGCGCGGCGAGTGGCGCCAAATGGCGACACCTCGGCCCGGCGCCGGCCGCAACGGCTGCTCGGCTCGGTGACCGACGGTCAATAACTGGAACAGAGCTTGAAAACTTTGGAACACGTGAGACGGTTTTTTCGGTGTAATCTCGCAACAAATAGCGACGACGGGCGGGCGGCACCGGAGCGACGGCGGGCCGTCGCGGATCGGCAGCGGGAGCGCCCGCCCCCAGAATCAGAACCGCCGGGGCTCGCCCGGCGAGACGCCGCAGGAGGAACCGCCGATGCCTACCGGATCCACAGAGCAAGCGCGTGCAGCCGACCCCGCCGAAGCGCCGGCCGTCGCCGCCATCGACCCGCCTTCCGCCGCGACGCGTTCGACGGCGCTCGCCGCGCGGCTCGAGCCGTTCGACTCGTACTGGCAGGCGCCGGACGACGTCGAAAAAGGCTATGCGTCGTTCTTCGAGTACTACAGGCACAACTACCTGCCCCGCATGCCGCGCGAAAAATCCTCGCGGATCCTCGTGATCAGCTGCGGGCCCGGTTACCTGGTCAACATGCTGCGCGAGAACGGCTACGAAAACGTCGTCGGCATCGACTCCGATCCGCAGAAGATCGCGCACGCGCAGCGGCGCGGGCTCGACTGCACGACGGCACGCGCGTTCGAATACCTTGCCGGGAGCGATCAGCAGTTCGATGCAATCGTTCCGGAACAGGAACTGAACCACCTGACGCTCGAGGAGCAGATCGAGTTCCTGACCCTGTGCCGGCAGAGGCTGCGCAGCGGCGGACTGCTGCTGGTATACGGGCTGAACGGCGCGAACCCGCTGGTCGGCTCGGAGAACCTCGCGCACAACGTCGATCACTTCAATACCTTCACGGAGCACAGCATCTCGCAGGTGCTGCAGCTCGGCGGCTTCGAGCGCATCGAGCCGCTGCCGCTGAAGATCTACGTGTTCTGGAAGAACCCGATGAACTACGTCGGGCTCGCGGTGACCGGGCTGCTCGAGCTCGGGTTCAGGATCGTCTACAAGATGTACGGCAAAAACGTGCGCATCCTGACGAAGAAGATCGCGGCGACGGCGGTCAGGCCTTGAACGAGACCTGCCCGCCCCGCTCACAGATCACCGTTTCTTCTGTACCAGTCGGCCGTCTCCCGGGCACCCTGCCTGAACGGCACGCTCGGCCGGTAGCCGAGCAGCCGCTGCGCCTTATCCTGGCTGAAAGCGAAGCGCTTGACGAAGAAGTCGAGGCGGCGCCTGTGCCACGGCGGCGACACCCCGAGCGGCCTGCAGCCGGTCTCGCAGACGACGGCCGCGAGCAACAACGGCGTCAGGGGCAGCCGCACGCTGCGCAGAGGCTTGCCGAGGGCCTCGGCGACCGCCTCGATCATCCCGCGCGTCGTGACCACCTCGCTGCCCGCGAGCACGATCGTCTCGCCGACGGCGCCCGGACTCTCGGCCGCGAGCACGAGGCCCGCCACGAGATCGTCGACGTAGACGGGATGGTGCTCGTTGCCGCCGTCGCCGATGATCGGGACGACCCCGTCGTTGACGGCCCTGAACAGCTTGATGAGCCTGCCGTCGCCCGGCCCGTAGGTCTCCGAGATGCGCACGATCGTCCACGGAACCACGGCCGTGGAGCGCACGACGCCTTCGGCCTCGAGCTTGGTACGGCCGTAGACGTTCTCCGGCCGCGTCTCCGAGCTTTCGTCGAGCCGGCCGTTGACCGCGCGGCCGTAGACGCCGATCGTGCTGCCGTACACGAAGCGCGACACGCCCGCGCTGTTCGCGGCCTCGACCAGCTTCCGCGTCCCGCCGACGTTGACGGAGCGGAAGTACTCGTCCGGCACGTTGCTCTCGTGCTGGGCCGCCGCAAGGTGGAAGATCGTGTCGGCTTCGCCGGCGAGGCGCGCGAGCAGCGCGGCGTCCTCCAGCCGGCCGATCTCGATCCGGATCCCCTGCTCCTCGAGCCGGCTGCGCCGCGCCGTCTCGATCGGCGTGTTCTCCGCCCCGAACGCGATGACCTCGTGGCCGTCGGCCGCGAGCTTCTCCGCTAGCCGCGCCCCGATGAATCCGGTCGCACCGGTGACGAGTGCCCGCATGGCCCCGCGGCCGTCAGAGGCCGGCGCCGCCGGCCAGCGCGTCGTACGGCTCGCTCGGGGACTCCGGATTCTTCGCGACGGTGTTGCCGACGATGAAGCGGTGCTCGACCTGCGCGATCTCGTCGCGTTTTCGCCTGTCGTCCCAGCCGAGCTCCCGGGCGGCCACGGCGGCGGCTTCCTGCAGGGCGGCCGGCCCCGGATGTCCGCCGGTCGCGAGATCCGTCCGCCGGAACACGATGTCGGTCAGGCGGCACGCCATCTCCTCCCGCACCGCGTGCGCGATCTCCGCGCGCAGCGTCGTCGAGCCCGGCAGGCAGCCGGCGCCGAGCTCGGCATCCGCGCCGGCGCGCAGCACGTCCTTATAGGCCGTGCCGTAGTTGTGGGCGAGCGCGACCGCCGCGTCGCGGTCCACCCTGTCGGGTCCGTGCCGCTCGACGGAGCGGACGAGCGAGTCGAAGCTGTCGAAGTCGCCGCCGTGCACCGGCGTGCGTTCCGTCGGCGCGTCGCCGAACTTGTTGTCGAGCTTGCCGCACACGGCGTCCATCGCGCGCGCCGCGTCGCCGCGGGCCATCGTGTAGCGAACGCCCACCAGGCTCACGAGGTTGTCGATGCCGTGAGTTTCGCGATGATCGACGATGTGGGACCGTTTGCCGTAGCTCAAATCCTTGGCGTCGGCGTCGTTGTCGCCGAAAGGCACGACGCCGGCGTTCCACATCGTCACGTCGGAACGCTTCAGCGCGAGGTCGGGCATCGCGTTGTTGACCTCGGCCAGGAAGCCATCGAGCTCCTCGTCGGCGATTCGTACCCGGTCGGGATGCTCGGTCCACACCTTGTGCCAGACGCCGCACAGCGTGTACTGCCGCCACGGCGTCAGAAAGACGTGCCGGGACTCGCGGCTGATCAGCGCGTCGGGATCGCGCGTCTGCCCCTGCAGCGCGACGGCGTAGCGATGCGGGAAGCGCCGCCGGATCACGAAGCACGCATCGCGAGAGAACGTGCGCAGCTGCCCCACCGCGGCCGAGCGCGGCACGCCTTCGACGGTCGAGACGAGCCACGGCGCCCACGGCCCCGCAGCGTTCAGCACGGTCCGCGCGCGCACGTCGAAGACCTCGCCGCTCAAGTGATCGCGCACCGTGGCGCCTTCGACGACGCCGTCGTTGAGCCGCAGATTTTCCACCTCGGCGTAATTGGCCGCGATGGCGCCGTTGTCGACCGCCGAGCGGACGAAGGCGAGGACGAGGCGGGTCGGGTTGTACATCTGGCCGTCGCAGAATACGGCGCCGCCGGTCAGGCCCCCGGCCGCGATGCCCGGGAACATGTCCTTCACCGTGGCGGCGTCGAGGAAGCGGCTCAGCGGCACGCGCTGCTTCGGGTCCGGTATCCCCTTGTTGCGGTCGAGCGTCAGCGCGTCGTAAAGCAGCATCCCCGCGCCGAGCAGCGC